>JAJZLD010000311.1 GCA_021803785.1 Pseudomonadota bacterium
AGCGCAGGCGGTAGATGCGCTCGGCGCGCTCGGCCAGGAGGAGGCCCTCGGCCGGCCGGCCGGAATTGGAATAGGTGACGGCCTCGGTCACCAGAGCGCGTGCCTGACCGCGAGCTTCGTCGATCAACTCGAACAGGTCGCGCGCGATTTCAATGTGACGCAGCGAATGATCGAGCAACCCGCTCGCCGCGCAGACCGTGGCCAAGTGGTGGTGTGCCCAGGCTTCGCCAAGGCGATCGCCGTTGGATTCGAACCATGTCAGTGCCGCACGCAGATGCGTCGTCGCATCCGGCACACGGCCCAGCACGCGCAGGATCTCGCCCAGGCCGAGCCGGATATTCGCCGCCAGCGAGCCATCGGACGCGTTGAGCGCATCATCGAGCAACTCTTCGGCATAGCGCAGCGCCCGTTGCGGCGCTGTCTCGCGCAGCCGGTCGAGCTGTGCAAGAGTATCCGTCCGCCTATCCGCGCCGCCACCAACGTCCGACACCTGAGTTGCAAGAACCACCGTGTGACCTCCGCATGCGTGCGCGGAGTCTGCCACGACTTGGGCGGGTCGTCAGAGCCATCTGTCCGCGCTCGCGGGCGGATTGCCGGGCGCCGCGCAATTTGCGCCGGGAGCATAAGCAATCGCCGTCAATTCGGAACCGTCTGGAAACTGTGCAGGCAGTCACGGCCATTGCACTGCGGCCGGCGGCAATTCTGGATTACCCGCAAAGCCGCATGCGGATTCGGTTTTCAATATTTTTGTTCAATCGGAAAGTTTTTTTGAATTGCGCAATCCCGGCAAGGATTGCAAACGACGAAGCTGGTTTAATTCGTTCCAAGGCGTTACGGACTCTCCCCGTCCCCCCCCCGAAGTCGCTTCCCCCAGCGGCCTCTCCTCCGCCGTAGCGTCCTTGTCTCCCCCGCCCGTCGGTCGAGTCCCCCCTCACCGACGGGCTTCATCTTTCTGGCTTCCGCTGAGAGCACCTGTTCGCCCTGCGCCGGCAATTCCCGGTCGCATCGACGACAACCGGGCACCGTTTGCTCCACTAGAATTTTGCTCCATTCCAGGATGGCGGAACGGGCGTGCGCGTGGGCGCAAGCACCGGCTTCTGCCCCGCCTTTCACGGCGCCCAGACCGAGGACCCCCATGCGAACCGACACGCCACAAGCGATCTACCTGAAGGACTACACCCCGCCGGCTTTCCTGATCGAGACCGTCGATCTCGACGTCGCGATCGAAACCGGGCACGCCACGGTGACCGCGACACTCGCCTGCCGCCGCAACCCGGCGGCAGCTGACCCGAACGCGGCGCTGGTGCTGACCGGCGAAGAACTTAAACTGGAAGCGATCCGCCTTGATGGCCACCTGCTCGGACACGGCGAATATGCGCTGAGCGATGACCGCCTGCTGATCCACGCCGAACTACCCGAGAGCTTTACGCTGACCACGGTCAGCACGATCAACCCGGACGGCAATACGCAGCTATCTGGCCTGTACCGCTCGAAGGACGGTTACTTCACTCAGTGCGAGGCCGAAGGCTTCCGCCGCATCACCTGGTTCCTCGACCGGCCTGACGTGATGGCGAAGTACACCGTCACGATCCATGCCGACAAGGCGCAGTTCCCGGTGCTGCTGAGCAACGGCAACCCGGTCGGCGCCGGTGACGAAGAAGGTGGTCGCCACTGGGCGAAGTGGGAAGACCCGTTCCGTAAGCCGAGCTACCTGTTCGCGATGGTGGCGGCCAAACTCGACATGCTCGAAGACTGGTTCGTCACCAAGTCGGGGCGCAAGGTGCGCTGTGCGGTGTACGTGGAGCCGGGCAAGCTCGACCAGTGCGGCCATGCGATGGCCGCACTGAAAAAAGCGATGAAGTGGGATGAAGACGTGTTTGGCCTAGAGATGGATCTGGACCACTACATGATCGTCGCGGTCGGCGACTTCAACATGGGCGCCATGGAGAACAAGGGCCTCAACATCTTCAACACGAAGTACGTGCTGGCCCGCCCGGACACCGCCACCGACATCGACTTCCAGAACATCGACCGCGTCGTCGCTCACGAATACTTCCACAACTGGACCGGCAACCGCGTGACCTGCCGCGACTGGTTCCAGCTCTCGCTGAAGGAAGGCCTCACGGTGTTCCGTGACCAGCAGTTCGGCATGGACATGCACTCGGCCGGCGTGACCCGTATCCAGGAAGTGCGCACGCTGCGCACCGCACAGTTCCCGGAAGACGCAGGCCCGATGGCGCACCCGATCCGCCCGGCCAGCTATGTCGAGATCAACAATTTTTACAGCGCCACGGTGTACGAGAAGGGCGCTGAAGTAATCCGCATGATCCACACGCTGATCGGCAAGGACGCCTTCCGCAAGGGCATGGATCTGTACTTCGCGCGCCACGACGGTCAGGCGGTGACCTGCGAGGACTTCGTCGCCGCGATGCAGGATGCGTCCGGCTTCGACCTCACGCAGTTCAAGCGCTGGTACAACCAGGCTGGCACGCCGAAGCTGCTTGTGCGCGGCACCTACGACGCAGCGACCAAACGCTTCACGCTGGATGTTGAGCAACTGTATCCGGCCACGGCCTACGAAAAGCGCCTCGAAGCCGAAGGCAAGCCCGTTGCGCGCGGCGCCTACCACCTGCCACTGGTGTTGGGTCTGCTCGATGCCGAAGGTCGCGAGCTGCCGCTTCGCCTCGCGGGCGAGGCCAGCGCTACGGGCACCCAACGCGTACTGTCGGTTACCGAGGATCGTCAGAGCTTCGTGTTCGAGGACATCGCGGCCGCCCCGGTGCCCTCGCTACTGCGCGGCTTCTCGGCGCCGGTGGTGCTGGACTACCCGTACACCGCCACAGAACTGACGCACCTGATGGCACACGACAGCGATGCCTTCTGTCGTTGGGAAGCCGGTCAGCGCCTCGCGACCGATATCCTCACGGCAGGCATCGCGGCCTACCAGGCGGGCAACGGTGATTCGCTCACGTGGATCCCGACGACCTACGCCGATGCGATCCGCGCGCTGCTCGGTTCGGCCTTCGCGCCGGGCGGCGATCCGGCGCTGGTAGCCGAAGCCCTGGCGCTGCCGTCCGAAGTGGTGCTGATCGAGGCCACCGACGGCACCGTCGATCCAGACGCGATCCACGCCGCCCGACTCGCGCTGCGGCGCCATCTTGCCCGTGAGCTCAAAGGCCCCCTCGCTGCGGCCTACCATGAACTGAGGGTGGACGCGCCCTATTCGCCCGAGGCCCAACAAGTGGGCGCACGCGCCTTGCGCAACGCCTGCCTGGGCTACCTTGCCGAGATCGACGACGCCGAATCGCGCGCCTTGGTCATGACGCAGTTCGATACCGCGGACAACATGACCGACACGATGGCCGCGCTTGCTGCCATTGCGCAGTTCGAGGTAGCAGAACGCGACGACGCGCTCGCCCGCTTCCTCGACAAGTGGAAGGACGAGGCGCTGGTTGTCGACAAGTGGTTGATGGTTCAGTCCACCGCGCGCGCTGCGGATACAGGCCAGCGTGTACGGGACCTGCTGCAGCACCCGGCGTTCGACATCAAGAACCCGAACAAGGTGTATGCGCTGATCCGCGCGTTCTGTGCCGCGAACCCGAAGCATTTCCATGCCGCCGACGGTTCGGGCTACGCGTTCGCAGCCGATGCGATCCTGCAACTCGATGCGATCAACCCGCAGGTGGCGTCGCGCATCGCACGCGCCTTCGACCGCTGGCGCAAGTTCGACACGCAGCGCCAATCGCTGGCGCGCGTGCAGCTTGCTCGCATCCAGAGCCAGAGCGGCCTCTCGCGGGATGTCGCTGAAGTGGTGGGCAAGGCGCTCGACAGCTGAGCACGCTCCGACGCAACGCTAGCCCCGCCCCGGCATTGCCGCGGCGGGGCTTTTCGTTGATTGCATCGACATACGAATCGGCCAACAGGGTCAGCCTGCCACGCTGCTCGCCGGCAAGGGGCTTGGTATCGGAATCTGCTACGCAAACGCGCGGGCGAGTGCATGCGAC
>JAJZLD010000024.1 GCA_021803785.1 Pseudomonadota bacterium
GCTTGCGCGATCGGCCCCTGAAGCCACCACTCGACGCGCCCTCGCAGCGGCGCTGATCATCTTCGTGTCCACCATTGCCGGCTACGCGGGCTGGCGCGCCCAACGCCATATCGACCAAGCGACACCCGCACCGAAGGTTAGCGACAGCGCACTGCGGCAGCTGATGGCATTGCGGCTACCCGACTCGGACGGCCGACCTCAGGCTCTCCAGCAATGGCAGGGCAAAGTGCTCGTCATCAACTTCTGGGCGACCTGGTGCCCACCTTGCCGCAAGGAAATGCCCTTGCTCGATGCGGCACAACGCAAATGGGCGGACAAGGGCGTGCAAATCGTTGGCATCGGCATCGACGAAGCTGACGCGATTCACAACTATGCCGCCACGAACAAGCTTGCCTTCCCGCTGCTGGTCGGCGGCGCGGAACTGGTCGACCTCACCGTTGCGCTTGGCAACGCCGCGCAAGGACTTCCGTTTTCAGTCGTGATCGGGCCCGACGGCCGCGTTGCGCAAACCAAGCTCGGTGCATTCAAGGACGACGCGCTGGAGAAACTACTGCAGGAACTCGCCCCGGATTGATCTGGCGGCCGCCGCGCTTGCAAAGAGCGGCATCGAGTGGCATCGTGCAGCGAACGCGCCGCATGAGGCTGTCCCACTATTTTCGTCGGTTCCTGCCTCGACGGTAGTCATCTTCGTCGATTTCCGGCAAACTTGTCGGTTATGGCGACCTCAAATCGCAAATCGAAGCGCACTTCTGCCGCACCGCCGCAGCGCCGCATCCTCGTGCTGCACGGGCCGAACCTGAACCTGCTCGGGACACGCGAGCCGGACGTATACGGCCGCACGACGCTGGCGGACATCCACGACATGCTTTCGGCGCGTTCGCGTGCCGACGGCGTTCTGCTCGAATCCTTCCAGAGCAATCACGAAGGCGAGTTGATCGACCGTGTACAAGCCGCGCGCAGCGAAGGGATCGACTTCATCCTGATCAATCCGGGCGCTTACACCCACACCAGCGTCGCGTTGCGCGACGCTCTCTCTGCGGTGCAGATCCCGTTCATCGAGGTGCACTTGTCGAACATTCATGCCCGCGAGCCTTTCCGGCATCACTCCTATTTTTCGGAGATCGCGGTGGGCGTGATTTGCGGACTCGGCGCCCAGGGCTACGCGCTCGCGCTCGAGTACGCACTCAACCGCATTCGCGAAAACTAAGCCGCCACCGCCTCCCCAGACAAATGGCGGGCCGGCATCCACGTGAGGGAGCAATAAATTGGACCTGAGAAAACTCAAGAAGTTGATCGACCTCGTCCAGGAGTCAGGCATTTCTGAACTGGAAGTGACCGAGGGCGAAGAAAAAGTCCGCATCGCGAAGCATCTCGGCGCACCAAGCGCTGCCGCCCCGGCACAGTACTACGCGACCCCGGTTGCAGCAGCACCAGCCGCCCCCGCTTCAGCCACACCCGCTGCGCCGGCAGAAACCGCAATGCCGGACGGTCATGTCGTCAAGTCACCGATGGTCGGCACCTTCTATCGGACCTCGGCCCCCGGAGCAAAGCCCTTCGTCGAACTCGGCCAGTCAGTCTCGAGCGGCGACACGCTGTGCATCATCGAGGCGATGAAACTGATGAATGAGATCGAGTCCGATGCAACGGGTACGATCAAGGCGATCCTGGTTGAAAACGGCCAGCCGGTCGAATACGGCCAGCCGCTGTTCGTGATCGGTTAAGGGTTCGGGCGCGAGCCCTTCCCCCTACCGACCCTATTCACCTTTCACGGACACCGCCTCATGTTTGAAAAAGTCCTGATTGCCAACCGGGGCGAGATCGCGCTGCGCGTGTTGCGCGCCTGCCGCGAGCTTGGCATCCGCACGGTTGCAGTGCATTCCGAGGCCGATATCTCGGCCAAGTACGTCAAGCTGGCCGATGAGTCGGTCTGTATTGGCCCGGCCGCCTCGACGCAAAGCTATCTGAACGTGCCAGCGATCATCGCCGCCGCGGAAGTGACTGACGCCGAAGCGATTCACCCGGGTTACGGTTTCCTGTCGGAAAACGCCGACTTCGCTGAGCGCGTCGAAAAATCCGGCTTCGTGTTCATCGGTCCGCGCCCCGACACCATCCGCCTGATGGGCGACAAGGTATCGGCCAAGCAGGCGATGATCGAAGCAGGCGTGCCTTGCGTACCCGGTTCGGGCGGCGCGCTGCCAGACGACCCGAAGGAAATCACCAAGATTGCCCGCGCGATCGGCTTCCCGGTCATCATCAAGGCGGCCGGTGGCGGCGGTGGCCGCGGCATGCGCGTGGTGCATACCGAAGGCGCGCTGATCCAGTCGGTTACGATGACCCGCGCCGAAGCGCAGGCGGCCTTCAGCAACCCGACCGTCTACATGGAAAAGTATCTGGAGAATCCGCGCCACGTGGAGATCCAGGTTCTCGCAGATCAGCATGGCAATGCAATCCACCTTGGAGAGCGCGATTGCTCAATGCAGCGCCGCCACCAGAAGGTGATCGAAGAAGCGCCGGCGCCGGGTATCGATCGCAAGCTGATCGAAAAGGTTGGCAAGAGCTGCGTCGACGCCTGCAAGCGCATCGGCTATCGCGGCGCTGGCACCTTCGAGTTCCTGTACGAGAACGGCGAGTTCTTCTTCATCGAGATGAACACCCGCGTTCAGGTGGAGCACCCGGTGACCGAGATGATCACCGGCATCGACATCGTGCAGGAGCAGATCCGCGTCGCATTTGGCGAGAAGCTGCGCTACACGCAGAAAGACGTTGTACTGCGCGGTCACGCGATGGAGTGCCGAATCAACGCCGAAGACCCGTTCAAGTTCACGCCGTCTCCCGGGAAAATTACCAACTGGCATACGCCGGGCGGCCCGGGTATCCGCGTAGACTCGCATGTATACAACGGCTACACGATCCCGCCGAATTACGATTCGATGATCGGTAAGGTGATTTCGCACGGCGACACACGCGAGCAAGCAATCCGCCGGCTGCGTATCGCGCTGTCCGAAATGCTGGTCGAAGGCATCAAAACCAACATTCCGCTGCACCAGGAACTGCTGCATGACGGCAACTTCATGCGCGGCGGCACCAGCATTCACTATCTCGAAGCGAAGCTGGCGAAGAAAGACTGAGGAACACGAAGATGTGGCTGCAGGTTGCCGTTCAGGCGGATGAAGCGCATGCGGAAACGCTCTCCGAAGCGCTGATGGACGCGGGCGCTTTGTCGGTATCGATCGAAGACGCCGACGCCGGCACACCTGACGAGGTGCCGCAGTTCGGCGAGCCAGGCCATCCGGCCCAGCCCTTGTGGCAACACAGCCGCGTCGTCGCGTTGTTCGATCGTGATGTCGAGCTGGCAGTAGCGCTCGCCGAAGCGGCGGCGCAGGCCGGCCTCGATGCGGTGCCGCCATTCACCGTCGAAGAAGTCGCCGAACAGGACTGGGTGCGCCTGACGCAAAGCCAGTTCGATCCGATCGAGATCGATCCCCGCCTGTGGATCGTACCGTCGTGGCATGTGGCACCGAACCCTGACGCGATCAACATCGAGATGGATCCGGGGCTCGCATTCGGCACCGGCTCGCACCCGACCACCCGACTGTGCCTGCAGTGGGTGCTCGACAATATTCCCGCCGGCTGCAGTGTGCTCGACTACGGCTGCGGCTCCGGCATCCTCGCGATCGCGGCGGCCAAGCTCGGCGCGGGCAAGGTTGTCGGCATCGACATCGATGAACGCGCGCTCGAAAGCACGCGCGACAACGCCGAGCGCAATGGCGTATCGATCGAAGTGGTGCATAGCGGCACACCGGTTACGGCTCGCTACGACCGCGTGATCGCGAACATTCTGACCAACCCGCTGTGCGTGCTCGCCCCCGCCATTGCGGCCTGTGTTGCAGACGGCGGCAAGCTGGTGCTCTCCGGCGTGCTGGAGCCACAAGCCGAGCAGGTCATCGCCGCGTACGCCCCCTACATCGCGCTCAAAATCGGCGCGACACATGAGGGCTGGGTGCGCCTGGAGGGTCAGCGCTAATGCTGGTGACGCGCTGCCCGCACTGCGGCACCGCGTTCCGGGTCAAACCCGAGCAGCTCCGCGCGCGCGGCGGGCGCGTGCGCTGCGGCCACTGCCAAGCCCCCTTCTCTGCGCTCGAATCTCTGATCGATTCGCCTTCGGTGCCGCAAGACACCGAAGATGCGAACAACACAACGGCTGTCACGACTTCGCCCGCGACGCCCGAGAGTGCACCTGCACCTGCACCTGCACCTGCACCTGCATCTGCCAGCGTGACGCCGTCGCCCGCGGTTGTGGCAACGCCTCCACGCGTCGCCGCGCCAGTCGAGCCGCCGAAAGCGCCACTCGCGGTGAACTCGGCACTCGCCACGCATCGCACCAGTTCCTGGGCCGGCACATCGGCCACCGAGATCGTTCCGCCGATGCCGGAACTCGATCCCGCCGCGCCACCACGCAGCAGCTACGAACTCGATTTCGACCTCGATGCCGACGTACCGGCCACCGTTAAGCCGGCTCCCGTTGCGCCTCCCACCACGGCCGACTTCATCCGCCCCGCGCGCGACGACGAGAAAACGACCCTCACATTCGACTGGCGCACTGGCGGCGACATCCCGGGAGGATATGGTGGTGCCGCGCAAGCACATGAGGCGGAAGTCGACCTCGCCGCATCTGACTGGCACAGTGAGACGATTGAGCGAGTCCCGGTCGAACCCCTGTCGGAAGTACCACTCGAAGCAGAAGAACTCGCACCGGCGGACGAAGAAGATGCGCCGTTCTTCGTTACCGCCTATGCGTCACCCGCCGGGGTGACACACGAACCGAGCGGGCTGACCGAGGTGCACGAACTCGACGAGGCTATCGAGGAAGACCGCTTCGCCCCACAGCCCGAGCCGGCCGTTGCCAGCGCCGCCGTGGTGGGGGACGACCTGCATACGGTACCGGGCGAACCCGAATTGATCGAACACCTCGACGACGAAGATGATGTGCCGCATGAGGCTGTGCAGCAGTTCGCCTGGGAAAAGCCGCGACCCCCGAAATCCGTCAGCTGGATGCAGGGCATCGCGATTTTTGTACTGTTCGCCGGCGTTGTCGCCCAATTACTGCTTTGGGCGCGGCACGACATCGCGCGTGAGCTGCCCGAAACGCGGCCATTGTTCGAGATGGCCTGCGCGAAGCTGGGCTGCGCAATGCCGTGGCCGCGCGTGTCGTCGCAGATCAGCATCGATGCCTCGGATCTGCATCCTCGCCCAGGCAAGGACGGACAGTTTGAATTGAGCGGCACCCTCCGCAACAAAGCCGCATTCAGCCAGTCTTACCCGCACATCGAGGTTACGCTCACCGATGTGTTCAATCGTGCACTGGTTCGCCGCGCACTGCCGCCAGAGGAATGGCTGCCACCGAGTCTGCGGCACACGCAAGCCTTCGCAGCGGGCAGCGACGTGTCCTTCACACTCTATTTGGACGCAACCGGCCAGAAGGCCACCGGCTACAAGCTCTACGCCTTCTACCCCTGATCGCCATTTGCGGCAGCGCAACAAATTCGGCTTATACAACAATCGGAAAGATGAATTGGTGCTCCCTTTAAGGCGGAGTAGTCTTTGTGCCGTGCACAAAAGCATAACAAGGCACGTAGTACAACTACCCTGGGGGTACTGATCATGAGTGAAAACGCTCTCGAAGTTCTTGAGGTCTCCAACGGTTCGGTGCACGTCTTCGGTGGCGTCTATGCTGCCAACGATGGCTTCTTCGCCGAAATCCACGAACAGCGTGACGGGTCGATCCGCCGCGTCGACAAGTCCGGCATGCTGCCTTCTCAAGAGATCGCAGTGGCATGGATGCAGAGTCGACCCTGGTTCAAGCACTCCGCCGCCTGATTCCCACCCTCGCCCGACATCCGGGCGCCCTGACGTAATGGCCACCCAATGGTGGCCATTATTCATTTTGGATTTCAGATAGAAAAAACTATCGACATATCAAAAGCTTGAATTTGTTAACTGCTTTGGCTGCGACTAGAATTCAACTCAGCAGTAAAGCAAAAAGAAAGGAATAGTCATGGCCCCCCTACCGCTTGACGTGATGGAAACCGGCACCGGTCGCAACTGCGTATTCGGTGGTGTGTATGCCGCGAACGACGGCTTCTTTGCAGAGATCCACGAACAGAAAGACGGCCGCGTCCGTTTGATCGCGAAGTCGAGCAGCATGCCGACCCGCGAGATCGCAGTGGCATGGATGCGCACCCGCTGCCAGGCAAACTAAATCCCCCCCCGCTGGGTGCGCTTTAAGCGCGCACCGGCACAAGCACCGAGACAGGTGCAAAGCAAACAGGGCCTAACGGCCCTGTTTGTCTTTTTGGGTCGGCATGCGCAATATGCGCTCAAGGAGCGTCGGCGGCCCGCCACAGGTACCAGGTGGCAACGCTACGCCAAGGCGCCCAGCGCTGTCCCGCCGCGCGAAGTTCGCTGGCGCTTGGCAAACGCTCCTGCCCATAGGCTCGGGCATAGCCTGTACAAATGCCGTAGTCGTCGAGCGGCAGCACGTCGATACGGCCCAGCGTGAAGATCAGGAACATCTCCACCGTCCAACGCCCGACGCCTCGCACGGCTGCGAGCCGGGCCACGATCGCATCGCTGGACAAGTGCTCAAGTTCGCCACTCGCCATCGGCACAACACCTTCCAGCGCCTTGGCGGCGAGGTCACGCAGATAAGCTTGCTTCTGCCTTGAGAGCCCGGCAGAACGAAGTTGCTCATCGCTCGCAGCGAGCACCGCAGCAGGCGGCGGGAATACATGCTCGGGAAACAGCGCGAGGAAGCGGCGATGGATCGTTTCCGCCGCCTTGCCGGCAAGTTGCTGGTACATCACCGCCGTCGCCAGGGCCTCATACGGCGAACGATCGGGCTCGGGCGCCAACAGACAGCGGCCATGGCGTGCTATCAGTGCAGCCAGCAGCGGATCCGCCGCAGCAAGCCCACGCTCAGCGGTACGCAGCCGGCGCGGCGTGATCAGAATTTGCTTGGTCACGCGCGCAAGGGGCTGCGCAGGAAACTCGTCAGCGGGCCGGTGTTGTTTTCGGAAATCGGTGACGGTAGTTCTGCTGGCGGCTGCCAGCCCTCAACACGATTTCCTCCCGCTTGCCGCGCACTCACCAAGGCAAGATCGGCGCGGCGCAACACGGCATGCGATCGCTCACCGACCATGCAGTCGGCGACGCCGATGCTGACGCTCACGGCGATCGCACCATCAGCAAGAACGAAAGGCTCCTCGCCGATCGCCCGGCGCACACGTTCTGCCAGGACATGCGCCTCGCCCACATTCGTATCGGGCAGAAGGATGCAGAACTCGTCGCCGCCGAAGCGTCCGCAGACATCGTCCGCACGGGCGACACCGATCATCCGCTTTGCCACTTCGAGCAGCACCCTGTCGCCAGTGGCAGCGCCAAAACCGGCATCGATGTCACCGAATCGATCGACGTTGATCATCACAACGCTGTAGGGGCGCCCACTCCGTAACCAACGCGCATGCTGGCGAGCGAGCAGTTCGGTGAGCGACAGGCGGTTCGCGAGCCCGGTCAGGTCGTCGATGCGGGCAAGCCGGGCCAGCTGAGATGAGACACGAATGTTCGCCCAGAGCAGGCAGCCGAACGAGAACACGATCGACAGCACGCTGACACCGGCATAGCAGAGCACGCGCGTGGTCGCATCGTTGGCATTCAGACCGCCGGGCAACAAGTTTGCGGCGATGCGGGTGCAGAAGATACCGCCAAGCCCGGTCGCGGCAAGCAGAATCACAACGCGAGCCGATTGCTCCTCGACCACACCAGGGCCGAGCACACGCAACGCGATTGCACCGCTGGCCAAAACCAGCAGACCCGACATCAAGGTCACTCGGATCGTCGCCTGCATGCCCTCGCCCGCAAAGCCAAAGCTGATGACCAGGCCCGCCAGGGCAGCAAGCGGCACCAACCATACGCGGGCTTCGGCGCCATCGAAACGGCGCACGCCTTCGAGGAAGGCAACAAAGCCGGCGAGCACACCTGCATTGAACACGGCACGCCCGCCGGGCAAGCCGATCCACATCAAGCCGACCAGCGCAATCAGGCCGGTCGCCACAAGACTCATGCCAAGGCACCAGAGGTCACCGCCGGGGATTTCACTCCGCCGGCGAATCGTCAGCGTCAGCACCAGTGCCAAGGCGGTGTGAATGGCGGCCGCCATGATCGCCATCGTCGGTTCGTGAAACTGCATGGTGACGCTCCTTCCCAGCCTCGCTGACGCGCATATATCACCTGCCGTCGCGCCGCCTCACCCGATCATTGCAATCTAGTCATGCTACGCCCGGCACTTCGCTTGCGAGCGAGAAATTCGTCAAACCTGCCGACAAACGGCTGGCGGTGATCAATCCCGCGGGCGTCGCACCAATCCAGCCAGGCGCGCGCCGATCAGCAAGCCCAGCCCCATCGCGCCCACCACGAAGCAGGCCTTGAAGAAACAGGCGAACGTCGCGGCCAGTTGCGCCACATCGGCATGCGCACCTTCACGCGCGATCTGCATTGCGCCAGCGATGCCTTGATAGATGAACACGCCGGGCATCATCGGTACTGCACCAGCAAAGGCCACGGCGGCAAAGGGCAGACGCATGCGGACAACTGCAACGTTGGCCATTGCCCCGATTGCGAGGCAGGCAAATAAGGTCGCGATTTCCTGCGACACGCCATTGTGCATGGCGGCGTAGCGGATGCCGTGGCCCACCATGCCACACAGGATCGATGTCCAGAGTACGCGCCAGGGTTCGTTGTAGAACGCGCCAAAACCACAGGCCGCCACGCCCGCCAGCACTATGTCGACCAGCAAAGTGATGTTGGCGTCTGGCGAGGGCGTCGCGGACACGGTGGTCATGCCCAGCGTCAGCCAGCCACCCAGGAAGACACCGAGCGCCGCCGCCACGAGTATCCCAGTGGCCAGCCCGAGGCGTGCGATCCCGGTCTGCATGTGGTTTTCCAGCATGTCGTAGAGGCCATTGATCAAGTGCGGCCCCGGCACCAGCATCAGCGCAGGCACCATCAGGCAAAAGCCCGGTGTCGCAGTCCATCCGGCACGGATCACCAGCCCGCCAAGGATCGAGCCAATCAGCGCCGCGGTGAACGGCAATGCGAACAGCACGACATGCCGTTTCGCGAGTTCCTGGCGCACCAGCAGGCCAAGCGCTGAGGACACGCCACTCACGGCGGCCGCCCCCCAATCCGCTTGCAGCAAGCGGGCCAGCGCTGCGGCGGCAACACCGAAAATGCAGGCGAGCAGCCAGCGGTTATGGCGCACGGCACGGCGCTCGATCGATTCCAACTCTGCAGTTGCTTCGGCCAATCCGATACGGCCTTCGCACACATCATCGATCACCCGATTGACAACCGAGCTGACGGCGACGTTGATGCGCAGCTCGGGGGCTTGCGCGTGGAACTGTTGCCCGCTAGGCGAAAAGAGCGTGACGCCTCGGTAGCTGACGAAGACCAGGATATCGAGGCCAAGGTACGACGCCGCGCGGAGCAATTTCCGCCGCAGCAGTTCAGCGCGCATGTTGTATTCGCAGAGCAATCGCGCAGCAAGAACAAGAAACCGCATCCCAGGCAAAACATCGGCCGCGGGGACGGGCATGGCGTGGCGGGTTTGGGCAGTATTCATCGTGTGACCTCTGCTGGAGCCCGCGTGGCTGCGGGGCCGGATCGCTGCCGGATGAGCAGCGTGGCAATCGTAGCCGATGCAGCGCGACCGCCACGCCAGATCGGTCAACTCCTGGCGACGATGCGCTACACGAAGGACGGAACGGCTGCCGAAACTATGCCATTTACCCCTGACGAGCCTAGTTGGCCTAGCTGAGCCCCAAGCCTCACCGGGCGTTTTTTCATGAATTTGCCCCGCGGATCTGGTGCAACGCGCACACTTGCGGTACGAATCCCCCCTCTAGGGTCCCACCGTCAGACCATGCCTACAACGCCTGACACGATCTCGCTCGAACCGCTTGCCACGCACCACGCAGAGGCCTTCTGGCCCCATGCGCAGTCTGATGCGCTGTATGCGTTCGTCCCGATCGAGCAGCCGAGTTCGCAACAGGAACTGGCCGCGTGGTTCGCGCGCCTCGCCGCTGGCGCGCCCGCGCACCTGAACCAGGAGTGGCTCAACTGGGCCGTGCGGCTTCCGGAAGGCGGCGCCGTTGCCGGCATTGTGCAGGCAACGGTGATGCCCGACGGCGAGGCCGAACTGGCCTACCTGATTGCACCGGCATTCTGGGGCCACGGTATCGGGCGCGTGGCGGTGCGACGCATGATCGAATGGCTTTGGCACGAGCGTGCGGTGGCGGTGCTCCGTGCGGTGGCGGACACCCGCAACCTGCGCTCGCAGGCGCTGCTCGACGCGCTCGGCTTTGTGCTCGCCGGGGAGGTGGCGTCGTCGATACGCGGCGTGCCAAGCACGGATCGGGTGTACGCCGCCCAGGCGCGCAGCGTGCTCCGGCGCGCCTGATTCTGTGTGTTTTCGTTGATCGACCCTTCGGCGCTCTCAGGCGGGCCCTTCTGACGTACGCGGGTCGACCGCGCAAGGCGGTGCGTGGCTGCGACGTAGCTCGGTGCCACGCACCGCAGCCGACATTTCTGCCTGGCGCGCGGCGACCTAGGCATTGCCGGATGACGATGGGCGGGCTGCGGTGTCGTGTGTCCTCGCACACACTGCAAAGCAATCCTTGTGATTTTGATGCGGGCAGTCCAGATTAGAAGCTCACAGATCTGCCCGAGAGCGGCATACACACAG
This sequence comes from Pseudomonadota bacterium, assembly GCA_021803785.1. GTDB lineage: Bacteria > Pseudomonadota > Gammaproteobacteria > Burkholderiales > Rhodocyclaceae > Niveibacterium. The sequence continues at coordinate 10,799 of JAJZLD010000024.1, forward strand.
CGAGGAGAGCAAGGCAATGACGATTACGGTACGGCAGATGCTTCAAACCAAGGGGGGCAAGGTGTTCACCGTTTCGCCGCAGCATAGCGTGTTGCATGCGCTGGAGTTGATGGCGAAGAACGATGTGGGTTCGGTGCTGGTCACCGAAGGCGAGCGCCTCGCCGGCATATTCACCGAACGTGATTACGCGCGGAAAGTGGTGCTCAAGGGCCGCACCTCGGCGGAGTCGACCGTCGGGGAGCTGATGACCTGCAATGTGCTGACCGTCTCGCCAACGCAGACGATCGACGACTGCATGGCGATCATGACCAACAACCGCATCCGTCACCTGCCAGTGGTCGAAAAGGGCCAGCTGATCGGCATCGTCACGATCGGTGACGCGGTGAAAACGGTGATCGAAGAACAGCAACGCACGATCAGCCAGCTCTCCAGCTACATTTCAGGCGAACTCACGACCTGATTCGGCAACGCAGCAGCCGCCGGGTGCTCAGTTCACCCGCGGCAGACTCATGCTGAAATCCACCACCGCGAAACGCCCGCCGGCATCCACCACGCTGACCGTGTGGGCGCCGGCGGTCGCAACCTCGATCAGCTGAGTCGCAGCGGCCGGCGCGCTGCGCAGCACCCGCCCGTCCAGCAGCCACCACACGGCGCCGCTCGCCCCCAGCAGCTGCAACTGCACCCGTGCGGAGGACTGGCCAGGCGCCGGCCGAAGCACACTGCCCGGCGTCAGACCGTTGATGCGGAGATTGCCTGCACCGTCGCCCGCGGCCACGCAACGCGGCGACCAGGCCGGGATGCCAACCCGTTCACGCAGCGCGGGGCCGAGGAAGGGCTCCAGATGCGTCGGCCAGCGCGCAACGCGGCGGGGCTGAGCATCGGCTCGACAGGCGGGTGTCGTGCGCAAGCCGCTGTCCGGATCGATCCAGACCGTATCGAGCTGCCCGCTCGGACGCACACGGTCCGGCAGCGTTGGCGGCGCGGCACCGTTAAGGGTCCATGCAGTGCGCTGCTGGTGGCAATGCGCCGGATCGGTGTCGGCCAATGCGCGACCAAGCGGCCAACAGATTTCCGCCACGCCGACGTTTTTCGGCGGCGTGCGCGGCGCGCTCGCGGCGGCGCCGGGCAACGCAGCCGCGATGTCCTTCAGTAGCGGCGCAGCGATGTTGGCCCCGAAGAAGCCGGGGTTAGGTGTGCCGTCCGGGCGGCCGACCCAGACGCCTATCGTGTGGCGATCGGTCACACCAACCGCCCATGCGTCGCGAAAACCAAAACTGGTGCCGGTTTTCCACGCCACGCGCCGTGAGCCCGCCTCGATGAAGGGCCGGTCGGGGTGACCACCGGTTTCAAGGATGTCGCGCACGATGAAGGCGGCCCCCTCGCTCATGATGCGGTTCTCCACCCGCGGGGCATCGGGCGTGAGGCGTGGTTGGCCAGCCAACCCGCCCGCGGCCAGCGCCCGATACGCGCCGACGAGTTCCTCCAGCGTTGTACCTGCGCCACCGAGGATGAGTGACAGGTTGGGCGTAGCGCCCTTGGCCATGCGCAAACGCAGGCCGCCCGCCCGCAACCGGGCGGCAAAACGTTGCGGCCCCACGCGGTCGAGCAGATCGACCGCCGGCACGTTGAGCGACCGTGTCAGTGCTTCGGCAACGCTGACCGGGCCGGAGAACGCGGCCTGGAAGTTGCCGGGCTCATAGCCGGAGAAAGCCTGCGGCGCATCACTGAGCAGGCTCTCGGAATGAATCAGGCCTTCGTCCAGCGCGATCGCGTAGAGGAATGGTTTCAGCGTGGAGCCCGGTGAGCGCACGCCTCGCACCATGTCGACGTATGCGTAACGGGCGCGATCGGAAAAGTCCGCCGAGCCGGCATAGCCGAGCACCGCAAGACTGGCGTTGTCCATCACCAACGCCGCCATCGATACCTTCGGCGGCAATTGGTCGACGCGATCCAGCAACATGCGCTCCAGCGTGCTTTGCACCTCAGGTTCCAGCGTGGAGCGTACAAGTTGCAAGGCGCCTTCGGTACGCGCTGCTGCGGCCGGGGTGCGCGCTTCGCGGCGTAGGCGCTCGGCCGCGAGCGGCGCAAGCCAATGTGCGCGGATCGGCTGTGCACCGACGCGCTCAACACGCGCATCGGCCACTTCGGCTACCGACCACACACCAAATGCAGCCATGCGATCGAGCACCTTGTCGCGCGCGGCCTGCGCCTTGTCCGGCGCACGATCGGGCCTCAGCCGTGACGGCGCCTGTGGCAAGGCCGCGAGCATTGCGGCCTCGGCGTGGCTGAGGTATTTGGACGGTTTGCCAAGGTAAGCTCGGCTAGCCATTTCAACACCTTCGACGATGCCGCCCATCGGCGCGTGATTCAGGTACAGCGTGAGGATTTCATCCTTCGAGAAGTGCACTTCAAGCTGCAAGGCCCGCACGACCTGGCGCAGTTTGCCGCGCAAGGTGGCGGCGGCGGATCGAGCATGCGCGCCACCTGCATCGTCAGCGTCGATCCGCCGGAAACGATGCGCCCGTTGCGCGCCCACTGCCACGCCGCACGCAGCATTGCAAAGGGATTCACGCCCGGATGCCAGCGGAACCAACGGTCTTCGTAGTTGAGCACCGCCTGCAGGTAGCGCGGTGACACCTGTTCTGCCGTAACCGGGTAGCGCCATACGCCATCCACCGAGGGCCAGGTGCGCAGCGGGGTGCCGTCGGCTGCGGCAACGATCAGTCCGGCCTCGTGCGGCGGAAGCGGCAACGGAAACAGGCGGTCGAGCACCCACGCCGTGAGAACGAGGCACGCAAGCGTCGCGAGTGCAACGCGTGCGCTGCGGCGCACAGCCAGTGCAGCGAGCATGCGCTTGATCGCCACAATGCGCGCTTGAATCCAGCTCAAGTTTTTCGCCTCAGCATCGCATCGCTCGTGACGACCGGCGCGCCGTCATCGCGAGCGGCTTCGACCCACCACATCTTGTGGGCCAATCTGCTGGCCATCGGCCCGGCCTGCGTCGCGCTCTGCCGGCCCCAGCAGGCGGCGATACCAGAGCGTCCAGAGCATCAGCAGCGCGATCAGCCCGTAGCCAATGAAAGGTGTCACCGCGAGGAAGCGGGCCGGTGGCCAAGTCCACGCCAGCCAGGCACGCAGCGCAGCCTCGGCGGCGAGGCCGCTCCCCCATACTGCAGTCATCACCGACACCGCGCGACGGGCGCCCGGGGAGGCCCACCACGCCGCGATCACCTCGTGGGCGTCGTCTTGCTCACGAGCCATCGTTGCGCGCGCGAGGTAGAAGATCAGCGGCTTCTCAAACAATAACGACACCAGGAAGGCCACGCCAATCGCACCGGAAGCCAGGGATTCGCGGACCAGCAATATCCGCGCATCGCCACCCAGCGCCAAGCCCACAAGCGACATCGCAATGCCGACCAACACCAACACGCTCAGCGCGTCCAGACGCCGATGCCGCAGCAACTCGCCCAGGCTCCAAAGCAGGGGCGGAATCGCCGAGGCAATCAAGCCCCCCAACTCGCCCCAGCGCGGCTCGGCCAGCGTGTAGGCCATCCACGGCAGCGCCAGATTGACGGCGAGTTCGGCGATGAGGTTGATGTGTTTTCGGTTCATGGTATTCACAAGCGGCATAGGGCCAAGCGCGGAGCGGGCAGCGCCGACAGCGCCACCCGCCTTGCACCATCATAGGTTCACGTCGTCACTTCTCCACCGGTGCGCGCGGGTCAACAATCGTGATCGGCGCCGAGGCGGGGCCGATGCCGCGCAGTTCGGGCCGGTACATGTCTTCCGCGAACGGGGCCGGAACCACGTAGCGACCCGGCGTGACAACACGGACCATGTAGAACACGTTCAGCTCACCCGGTTCAAGCCGCGCGGCGGCGACATAGCGGTCGTCGCGGAACTCACGGTGCTTGATGCGCGCATCCTCCATCGCCTGGCCGACGTTGATGTTGCCAACGCTGAACTCTTGCGCGGATGGCCCCTGCGAAAGATTGAGGTTCTCGACTTCGAAACCGGCCGGAATGTGGTCGACGATCAAGCCGTCTTCGATGCGCTGCTTTGCGCTGGCGGTGACGCGCACGATCAGCATGTCGCCCACCTTGAGCGGGCGCCCCTTCCATTCCTTGCCATCGGCCTCGTACCAGGTGCGGGTCAGCTTGATGGCGTCGGACTTCGGTTCGGGCGCCTTGACCGGGTAGCCGCTGGCTTCGATCTCGACGAACAGGGCCTCGCTGTGGCTGCTATCGATCTGCACGCCGCGTACGAGTGCGGCAGCGTCGAAGCTGCGTGCTGCGGTGCTCTTCGATGTGAGTGTTTGGGCCGCGTCACCGTTTTTCAGCACGGCGCTCCATTCCTGCTTGCCGTCGCCGCCCGCCGCGCGTGCCGCGAGGAACAGCGACAGGCGTTCCTGAGTGGACGCCCAGCCACCACGCTCGCCGAGGCGATCCGCAAGGTCAAAGAGGATCTGCTCGCGGCGCGGGTGCGCGATCTTGTGCCGCACCAGCAGCGCGTACGACAGCGCCAGGTCGCGCACCGGCGAACCGTAGTCACCCAACCATTCCCAGTAGTACCCGGTCGGTTGAATGCCATAGCGGCGCGTCATCGCTTCATCGAGTGCAAGCTTGGCACGTGCCGGGTCACCGGAGAGCTGCAAGGCAATTGCGAGATGAACCAGCGGTAGAGGCGACCGTGCGCGGTCGCGGTACTGGTCGTGCAACAAGCGCAGCGTAGCGAGCGGCGCGGCCTGCTCGCGGGCGAGCATGTAAGCGAGATGCGCCATCTCGGCGAAGCGCTGATGGCCGTTGCGCAGCAGTTCGTAGTCCTGCGCCTTGTAGAAGCCCTTGTCGTCCGGCTTGAGCGTGCCGGGGATGCTGGGGAAGTTGTTCGGTGCGTTCTGCAGTTGCTGCAGCATCCAGGTTTGCGCGCGCTTGCTCATCTCCGCCGGCACGGTGAAGCCCGCCTCACGCGCGTCCTGCAGGAAGCCGGCGACATAGGCGGTGAGCCATGGCTCGTAGTTGCCCTGGCCCCACAGTGTGAAGCCGCCCTGCGCACCCTGCATGCCGGCGATGCGGCCGATCGCGCCCTCGATGAAGGCGGCGCGCTGCTCACGCGTGCGCGGCTCCAGCCCCATCGCCTTGGCGCCCGCCTCGTCGATGAATACATGCGGGTAGGCCGCGCTGGTGGTTTGCTCAAGGCAACCGTAGGGGTAGTCGAGCAGACCCTTGACCAGGGCCTTCACGTTCAGCGGCGGCTTGTTCGAGAGCGTGACGCTGACGTTGCTCGATGCCTTGAAGTACGGCGCGATCATCGTCGGATCGAGCTTGATGCTGCCGTTCGGCTCGATGCGCGCGCGGCGCACCACGCGCTCCATCGGCACTGGCGGCTGCACCTGCAGGGCCGATTCGCGTTTGATGACGATCGGCTTGGCGCCGCTCGTCTTCAACTGCAGCATGACGCGTGCAAGGCCGTAGGCATCCGTCGCCTCGGCCTGGAAGCGCAGCGTGCTGCGTTGCTTGTCGGCGAGCTTGAGCGTGCGCTCTCCATCCTTGATCTTTGCCGGGTCCGCCGCTTCGAGCTTGAGCGTGATCTCCTGCGGCGCACCGGAAAGGTTGGTGACATCGAGCGCGATCGTCGCCAGATCGCCCGGCGCGATGAAGCGCGGCGTCGCGAGTTCTGCAACGATGGGCGCGGCGACGGTCATCTCGCGTTCGGTGTTGCCGTAGCGCTCGGCGGTGGACGCCACCGCCATCAGCCGCAGCGTGCCGTTGAAGTCCGGAATGTCGAGAGGAATCTCGGCTTCGCCCTTGGCATCGAGCTGCACCGGGCCGCTGAAGATGTCGACGAGCTTCACCTTCTTCGGCATCGACTGGCTGTCGCGCATGCCGGCGTCACCGCCCCATTTGAGCTTGCCGCGCGTGCCATCCATCTTCTCGATCAACTTGCCGTACAGGTCGAGCAATTCCGGCGCATAGCGATGCTTGCCGAAGAAGAAGTCGAAGGGGTCCGGCGTCTTGTAGCGCGTGATGTTGAGGATGCCCACATCAACCGCCGAGAGGGTCACCGTCGCCACTTTGCCCGCCGCGCCATCGACCTTGACCTTCACTTTCGTGATGCGTTCCGGCAGCACTTTGTCGGGCGCCGTCACCTGTACCTTGAGACGGCGGTCCTCACGCGCCAGCGGCAGGTGCACGAGGCCCAGCGCACGCGCCGGCGTCACGCGGTCGCCCTGGCTGCCGGGGCGGAACACGACGGCGGACACATACAGATCGTGCCGCGCCCACTTCGCGTCGACCGGAATGCTGACCGTGGTGCCGCCGGTCGACGCAGCGACCCGCTTGGTCCACAGCACCCTGTCGCCTTCGACCACGATCAGCGCCTCACCATCGTGCGGCGGGGTCAGCGTCAGGCGCACGTTGTCGCCCGGCTTGGCGGGCAGGCCTTCGAGCTGCGTGACGGCTGG
>JAJZLD010000312.1 GCA_021803785.1 Pseudomonadota bacterium
TCTGCGACCGCCCGGGCGCTTGGCATCTACCGCCAGCAGGTGCTCGGACCTAACCGGGTCATCATGCGCTGGCTGGCGCATCGAGGCGGCGCGTTGGATTTTCGCGAGCATCAGCAAGCAAATCCCGGAAAACCATTTCCGGTTGCCGTGGTGCTCGGGTGCGATCCGGCGACCATTCTGGGCGCGGTGACGCCTGTGCCCGATAGCCTGTCCGAGTACCAGTTCGCCGGCCTGTTGCGCGGGGCGAAGACCGAATTGGTGAAGTGCCTCGGCTCTGAGTTGCAGGTGCCCGCCTCGGCCGAGATCGTGCTTGAAGGCGTGATCCATCCTGATGATATGGCGCCCGAAGGCCCCTACGGTGACCACACCGGCTACTACAACGAGGTATCGGATTTCCCGGTGTTTACGATCGAACGCATCACGATGCGCCGTAACCCGATCTACCACAGCACCTACACGGGCAAGCCGCCGGACGAGCCGGCGATGCTCGGGCTCGCACTCAACGAAGTGTTCGTGCCGCTCTTGCAGAAACAGTTTCCGGAGATTGTCGATTTCTATCTGCCGCCGGAGGGCTGCTCCTACCGCTTGGCGGTGGTGAGCATCAAGAAGGCCTACCCGGGCCACGCCAAACGCGTGATGTTCGGTATCTGGAGTTTCCTGCGCCAGTTCATGTACACCAAGTTCATCATCGTCGTGGATGATGATGTCGACGTGCGCGACTGGAAAGAGGTGATCTGGGCGATGACCACGCGGGTGGATGCGACGCGCGACACCACGCTGGTCGACAACACGCCGATCGACTACCTTGATTTTGCGTCACCGGTCGCGGGGCTCGGCAGCAAGATGGGCCTGGATGCCACCAACAAGTGGCCGGGTGAAACGCAGCGTGAGTGGGGTCGCACGATCGAGATGGATGCCGCCGTGAAGCAACGGGTGGACGCGATGTGGGGTGCGCTCGGGTTATAGCGCGCAGACGGGCTGGAGGGCCGCTATGGATACAACGGTACCCGGGGAACGCTTCACGCTTTACGATGCGCCGCGCCTTGAGCGGGTGATCGACTGGATGGCGGCGCAGGCCTTTCCGCTGCTCGCCGGGGCGGATGATCCGCTCTTGCTCGGCATCCTTCGGCGCGGCGGGCCGCTGTCCGCGATGCTGCAGGCGCGTCTGCAGGCCATCTACGGCCTGGCACTGCCGCGTTACGAGATCAAACTCAAGCGCTATGGGGATGATCTGGCGCTGTTGCACGCCGACACCCTACTGACTGAGAACGCCGAGTTTTCTGCGCGCGATCTGTCACGCGCGACGGTGCTGGTGGTGGACGACGTGCTCTACCAGGGGCATTCACTCGCTCGCGTTGTCGGCTACCTCACGCAGCGCGGCGCTGCGGCGGTTCATGCGGCGGTGTTGGCGGATCGCTGTGTGGCGTCGTTGCCGGTGAAGGCCGAAGTCGTCGGGCTGTGTTTGCAGTTGTCAGACCGCGACGTCGTTGAGTGCCACGTGCCGCCCTACGAACCGGAGTTCAAGATCGAACTTCTGCGGCCCACGCATTTCGGCGGCCGTTGATTGGCTTACAGCCCGGTCCGTTTGCGTTCGACGGCAAAGCGCGCCAGTGCGGCGGAACCGTCGAGTTCCAGCTTGCGTTTGATGTTGAGCCGATGCGTCTCGACGGTGCGCACCGATAGATCCAGCCGCTGAGCGATCTCCTTGCTCGACAGGCCTTCTGCAATGAAGGCGAGCACTTCCTTCTCGCGCTGCGTGAGCAGCGGGTCGGGCGTTGCGCCGTGTGCCAGCGCGTCTGCCACGCCAGCAGAGTAGTAGCGGCGGCCGGCCATCACGGTTTCGATGGCGGCGACGATCTCCTGCGCCGGGCTGTCCTTCAGCACATAGCCGCGGGCGCCGACGCGAAAGGCTTCGATAACTACCTGCGGCTGGTCGTGCATGGTCAGCATCACGATGCGCAGGGCGGGGAATCGCTCGTGGCATTGGCGGGCGAGTTCCACGCCATTGGTGCCCGGCAGGCCGACATCCATCAGCGCGATATCGGGCGCGTGCTGTTCGACCATCGTCAGCGCTTCGGCCGCCGAGCCAGCCTCGGCGACGACGCGGAAGCCGGGCACTGCTTCGAGCCTTGCCCTCACGCCATCCCGCACCAGTGGGTGGTCGTCGACGAGCAGGATGCGGATGGAGGAAGAACCGCCGGTTGGATGGGACATCGTGTCAGGGCCGTAGCGCAGATTCGGGAAGCAGGGCTTCAATCGTCGTGCCCTCCGGGCCGGAACGCAAGTCGAAACGCCCGCCCAGCGTTTCCACCCGCTCGCGCATGCTGGAGAGCCCAAGGCCGCCACGCGGGTGTTCGTGCACCTCGTCGAGATCGAACCCCTTGCCGTCGTCCGACACCCGCAGGCGGACCCCGCCGTCAGCGCTTGAAAGCGCAACCCGGACCGTGTGCGCACCGGCATGGCGTTCGATATTCGCCAGGGCTTCCTGCACGACCCGGAAGAGCGCCGTTGCCACGGCTTCCGGCAGCGCGATGTCGCAGTCGGCGTCGCATTGCGCTGCGATCTGCGTGCGCGTGCCGAACTCGTTGACGATCTGCGACAGTGCGGGAGCGAGGCCCAGGTCGTCGAGCAGGGCGGGGCGCAGGCCGTGCGAGATGCGGCGTATCTCGCGCAGGACTTCGTTCAGGCGGGTGATGCCGCGCTCGAGCGACTCGGTCACCGGTGCCAGGTCGTCGCGCTTGATTGCTTCCAGGCGAACCTGAACAGACTCGAACATGTACTTGACCGATACCAGCCACTGACTGACGCCGTCGTGCAGTTCGCGCGCGACGCGGGCGCGTTCGGTTTCCTGCGAGCGCACCACCTGGTGGGCGAGTGCACGCATGCGCGCCTCGGCGTCGCGCTGATCCGACAGGTTCAGGGCAAACCCGCCGACCGCCACCAGCAGCGCGGCAATGACGGCAATGCCGGCGATTACGCCGAGCGTGGCGTTGATCGCGCGCGAGGCTTCGCGCTCGATTCGCGCGCGGGCTTCGGCAAGGTCGTCCAGGTAGATGCCGGTACCGATCATCCAGCCCCACTTGGGCTCCAGCGCCACGTAGCCGAGCTTGCGTTCGAGCCTTCCGGTGGAAGGGCGTTGCCACATGAACTCGACGAAACCGCCGCCCGCCTTTGCTTGCGCGACCAGCCGCTGGATCGTCGGCGTGCCCTGCGGGTCGCGCAGGTTCCAGAGATCTTGCCCCACCAGTTCGGGCTGGCGCGGGTGCATCAGGTTGCGGCCACCCATGTCATAGACGAAGAAGTAGCCGTCGCGCCCGTAGTCCAGCTTGGCCAGCGTCGCCAACGCGGCGGTGCGCGCCGCTGCGTCATCGCCCTGGTTGTGCAGATGGGTCAGCGCGCCGAGCGCCAGTTCGACGTAGTGCTGCAACTCGGCTTTGCGCGCGGCCACCAGTACCGGCTCGACCGCCGCCAACTCGGCCTCGGCGAGCGCCCGTGACTCGATACGCACGACTGCGGCCACCGCGGCAATGGCAAGCAGCAGCGGGGCGACAGCAAGAATCAGAACTTTCAGGCGGAGTTGCATGCGGTGGGTGCGACTTGGTGATCGACCGGTTATAGCACCGAAGCACAGAATCGCAATCCCGCCCGCCTATCCTTGGACTGCGCGGTCTACGCTTCGATAGCGGGCCGCGCAGCGGAGGTCGCATACGTCGATTGTCCGGCGCGGCGTGTTGCCATCAGGGGTGTTCCCTACGTAATGCCACGTAGCGAGCCTCGGTAGTCCTGCGGATGTGCAATCAAAGCCGCTTATCGATACTTAAGCCAACGTCGCAGTTGGAGCGCTGACGTCGACTGATCCTAAATCCGGCAGTTACCCCGCGGCCGGAAGCCCTTGTGGCGGTCTGGGCGGCCCGATGACAGGCGCGATGCGGTCGCTGATGTAGTGCAGCAGGCAGGCCCAGCGGTCGAGGTCCTTGAACTG
>JAJZLD010000025.1 GCA_021803785.1 Pseudomonadota bacterium
CGCGCATCAGCTGAACCGACGTCGTGCCGGTTGTGGTTGCCACCGGCTTGCCGTCGAGTTGCGCCAGGCTGGTGATGCCGGAAGACTTCTTCACCGCCATGCGCACCGTGGTGACGTACGTCGTCGGCGCAAATGCCACCTGATTTTGGCGCGCGGCGTTGTTGGTCGTGGAGCCGCACTCGAGATCGACGGTGCCGTTGGTGACCAGCGGAATGCGGTTCTGCGACGTGACCGGCTGCGTGTTCACTTTGAGGTTCGGCAGCGCAAGTTTCACCTTGATCGCATCGACAATGCGGTTGCAGATGTCGATGTGGTAGCCGACAGGTTTCTGATTTGCATCGAGGTAGGAGAGTGGAATCGACGACTCGCGGATGCCGAGCGTCACCGCGCCGCTGTCCTTGATCTTCTTCAGCGTGCCTTCGAGCGTCTGGGCTTCGACGCCGCTTGCAAGCAGCGAACCCAGCAGCGTGGTCATGATGAGAGCCGAGCGGGAAATCATGCGATGAGCCTCCTAGCGTGTTTAAGATGCCCTGCGCCGCGCCCAGAAACGTGGGGCGTGCGCAAACAGTTGGGCTGAGCGAAAACTGTACCACCTGACTGGCGTCGCACATCCGTAGAAACACGCATGAAGCCGCGGGTTGACCAGACGCAAACCGATTGAACCGGGGTGTTGCGGCTGGCGCACTCGTTCAGCGGGTTTGCAATGTTTTTGCCTTTGCGTCGTGCAGGGCAAGAAATGTCACGCGCTCACCGGGGGCATTTCCCTATACTCGGCGTGCCCCATTTGCGTGCCTGCCATCGTGCCCCCAACCGGTTTCCGTCTGCGCCAGCTGCTGCTGGCGTCCGCCCTGTCTGCAATGCTGTCCGCGCCGGCATACGCCGTCGATGCCGGCAAGGCATCCCGCTTCTACGAAGACGCGCTGGCGCGTTATCAGCGGCGCGACTACACCGGCGCGGTCATTCAGCTCAAGAATGCGCTTCAGCAGGATCGCAAGATGCTGGCCGCGCAGGTACTGCTCGGCAAGTCCCTGCTCGCAGTGGGCGATTCGGTCGGCGCCGAGACCGCGTTCAATACCGCAATCGAACTTGGCGTCGATCGCGCGGAGGTCGAGCTGCCGCTCGCTCAGGCGCTTTACGCGCAGGGGCGCTTTACTGATTTGTTGGCGCGCCCGCTGCCGGCCAGTCTCCCGAATTCGGTGCGGCAGGAACTGCTGATCGTGCGTGGCAGCGCCGCGGGCGAAATCAACGATGCCCGCGGCGCACGCAAGGCGTTTGATGAGGCGCGTGCAATCGACCCCAAGGCGCCGACGTTGGTCATGGCCGAGGCTTCGCTTGCCTTGCGGCAAGGCAACGTCGCCCGCGCGCTCGAGCTTTCGCAACAGGCCATCACGCTTGCGCCGGATCGTCCGGAGGCTTGGGCAACGCGCGGCGCCGCGCTTGCCGGTCAGCAGCAAGTGCAGGCGGCGATTGATGCGTTCGGGCGCGCGCTGTCCCTGGACCCGAGCCAGACCGACGCGCGGCTTGCCCGCATTGACCTCTTGCTGGATATGAATCGCGACGCCGAGGCGCTGCGCGATCTCGACGCACTGCGCGAGTTCGCGCCGGGCGATCCGCGTGCCGCCTACCGACGTGGTGTGATCGCCGCACGCAAGGGCGATACCGCTGGCGTTGCGCGCGAAATGGCGGAGGTTGTCAAGGCGGTCGACACCATGCCGCAGGAGATTCGCAGCCGCCGTGCAAACGTGTTGCTGCTCGGCGGCATGGCGCATTACAGCCTTCACGACGGCGAGAAGGCGCGCGTCTACTTTGAAGCGTTCCTGCGCCTGCAGCCTTACCACCCCGGCGCAACGCGCATGCTCGCATCGGCTTACCTCAACGACAACGATCCGGTGCGTGCTGCGAACCTGCTGGAGGACTATCTGCGCCGCACGCCCGGCGATGCACAGGCAATGACGCTGCTCGGTTCGGCCTATCTGGTGCAGAAACGCTACAGCAAGGCCGCCGCGTTGCTTGAGCGCGCGGTCATGCAAGGTTCGGCCGATCCGACGATGCGCGCCACCTTCGGCGCATCCCTTGCGGGGCAGGGCTTGGACGTTTCCGGCGCGCAGCATCTGCGCGCCGCCTTCGATGCGAACCCGAGAGACCAGGCGGTTGGTGCGTCGCTCAGTGTGCTCCTGTTGCAGCGCGGCGATGTGAAGCAGGCACTGGACGTGCTGGAACGCGTCTGCACCGCCAATCCGCGCAGTCCGGTTGCGTTGAACCTTCTCGGTCTTGCCCGCGGCCGTGCTGGCGACCGTGCTGGCGCGCGGAAGGCCTACGAGGCGGCGGTTGCTGTCGACGCCCGCTTCACGCCGGCGCAGCTCAACCTTGCCCGCCTCGATGTGGTGGAGGGGCGTAGTGACGCCGCGCGCAAGCGTTTGCAGGATCTGCTGCGGAGTCAGCCGGACAACCCGGATGCGCTGATCGACTTGGCGGCGCTTGATCGTGCCGCGGGCGACGCGGACGCGGCACGCAAGGGCCTGGAGAAGGCGATGGCGGTCGCCCCACGTCACCCGCGGGCCCCACTGATTCTGATCGATGAGGCGCTTGCCGCCGGCGATAACGCTGGTGCGGCCAAGATCGCGCGAGCCGCGGTCGCGGCGATGCCCAACGATCTATCCATCGTCCTGGCGCTGGCGCGGGCACAGTTGGCCAGCGGTGATCTTCAGCGGGCGCGCGAAACGCTGATCGACGCGCGCAAACGCCTTGAGGCGGACCCGGATGCGCTGGTTCAGATTGCGCGCATGCAGATCGCGGCGGGCCATCTGCAGGGCGCCACCTACACGGTTGAAAAGGCATTGGCGCTGCAGCCCGACGCTTTCGCGGCGCTCGAACTGCAGGCTGAACTTGCGTTGCGCTCCAACGACATCGGGAACGCGGAGCGGCTTGCGAAGAGTCTGGCCGAAAAGTACCCAACCCGAGCCGCGGGTTACCAACTCCAGGGCGATATCGCCCTGACTAAGGGGCAGACGGCGAACGGACTGGCACTTCACAAGAGCGGGCTCGACAAGGAGCCGAGCGCCGACAACGCGCTTCGCGCCTTCCGCGCATGTCTGGCTGCAAATCAGCCAGCTCGCGGGGTCGCCCTGTTGCAGGATTATCAGCGGGTCAGCAAGCAAAGCGATCCGCGGATTCTGATGGCCTTGGCGGAAGGGCAGATCCGCGCTGGGGATCTCAAAGCTGCCCGAGCTGCGCTGGAGCAACTGCAACAGCGCGGACCGCAACCTTCGGGTGTGCTGAATAACTACGCACTGGTGCTGCTGCAACTCGGTGATGCTGGCGCGCTCCCGGCGGCTGAACGCGCTTGGCGCAGTGCGCCAAACGATCCGCAGGTGGTAGACACCTACGGCTGGATACTCGCGCGCAACGGACAGCTCGATCGCGCGCTTGGCTACTTGCGTGATGCGCGGCTGCGTAATCCGCGCGATGCAGAGGTTCGGTTCCACCTCGCCTGGGTGTTGGCGAAGCAGGGGCGAACGAGAGAGGCGCGCGAGGAACTGTTGCCGGTCGTTGCTGATCTTGCGCGTGACGGAATGTCAGCGGAGGCGCGCAAGCTGGCTTCTGAGCTCGGTTTGTGATGTCGGCAGTTTTTACGCATTGGCGGGGCGGCGCTTAGGTCGTGCGCGCAAACCCATGAAATACATAGGCTGGACGATCTGGCCCGAGGCTTGCTTTAACTCGGCTGTAGCGCCGGTAACCCGGAATAGAAAGCGACAGGGCTTGACATGACGCACATGAAAAAAATCGTGTTGTTTGCAGTGTTGTTGGGGGCGAGCCTCCCGGCAGCGGCTGCGTACAGCTGGGCGTTCGACTCGGGTGCGGGCAAATGCACCGTGCCGAATACGACGACCTCCTCGTGCACCGTCACCAGCACGGGGCCAACCGTGACTGCGACGATGTACTCGAACACCAATGGCTCCGGTTCCAATGCGGATCTCTATACGCTTGAAACTGGCTACATGGGCGTCTACTCCGGCGGTATCGGCGAACACAACAAGGATGGCTGTTCAAGTGGCTCGACGTGTGACGTCGGCGACCTATATTCGGCTGCGCCGGAGCATGCGATCGACAACAATCAGCGTTACGACTCCGTGCTTCTGAGTTTTGCCAGCACGGTAAAGCTGAACAGCCTCTCGATTGGTTGGAAAGGCACCGATTCGGACATGACGGTGCTTGCATATACCGGCACGGGTACGTGTGCAACGACGAGCACCTGCTCGTCCTCACTCGCAGGCAAGAAGTACTCTGATCTCGCCAACTATGGCTGGTCGCTGATCGGGCATTACGGTGACGTTGCTGTCGGAGCGGCCACGGGCATCAATGCAGGCAACGTGAACTCAAAGTTCTGGCTGATCGGCGCGTTCAACCCGCTGGTCAATGGCAGCACCTTGGGCTGGGGGCGTGATGACGCCGTGAAGCTCAAGTCTATCGTCGCCGACGTTCCGACCAGTGTGCCGGAACCCGCTTCGCTCGCGTTGGTTGGGCTCGGGCTAGCCGTCATCAGCCGCCTGCGCCGCCGTTGAGGATTTTGTATTACGAACTGCTCTGACGTTTCTCTCGAAACGTGTCACGCCGCGAAAGCGGCGTTTTTTTTTTGCGCGTAGCGCTTCATTACGTGCGGCGTCGATCAGCGGATTCCCTGGGCTTCTGCATTAAGATCCTTGCGACAAGGCTGGGCGGAGGGCAGGGCTGATGCGTGTGCTGATGGTGGCAAATCCAAAGGGCGGTGTCGGCAAGAGCACGCTGTCGACTAACTTGGCCGGGCATTTGGCGTGGCGGGGCGCGCCGGACGGATCGGTACGGGTGATGTTGGGGGATGTGGATCGGCAGCAGTCATCCAAGGCTTGGCTGTCTTTGCGTCCAGAGGGCGTTCCGAGGATATCGAGTTGGGCGCTTGAGGCAGGTCAGCCTGCTAGACCGCCCAAAGGGACGACGCATGCGGTGATCGATACGCCGGCCGGCTTGCATAGGGAAAAGCTCAAAGGGCTGTTGAAGCTGGCGGACGCCGTGATTGTTCCTCTGCAGCCGTCGCTCTTCGACATCCTGGCGACTCGCAGCTTTCTTGAGGGTTTGGCCGAGCTCAAGGCAGCAAAGGGGGTGCAGATCGCGATTGTCGCGATGCGCGTGGATCCCCGGACACGGTCGGCGGAGCAGCTGGAGCGGTTTACCGATAGCCTGGGCCTACCGGTGCTTGCCCATTTGCGTGACACGCAGAACTATATTCAGCTCGCGGCGCACGGACTTACATTGTACGACGTGCCCGAAAGCCGCGTTGCAAAGGATCGGCAGCAGTGGGTGCCGATCGAGCGCTGGCTGCGTTTGCTGGAGTCTTAGGCGGCCTGCTCTGCCGCCTCGCGTTGCTGCAACGCCCACATTGCTGCGTAGGCGCCGTCTCGGCTGAGCAGCGCAGCGTGTTGGCCGCGTTCTACGACGCGGCCGCCGTCCAGCACGAGAATCTCGTCCGCATTCATCACTGTCGAGAGGCGGTGCGCAATTACGATGGCGGTTCGACCTCGCGCCGCAGCCTCGAGTTGAGCCTGGATGGCCTGCTCGGTTTTCGAGTCGAGCGCCGACGTCGCCTCATCGAAGATCAGGATGGGCGGGTTTTTTAGTAGTGCTCGCGCGATCGCGACGCGCTGTTTTTCGCCCCCAGAGAGCTTCAGGCCGCGTTCGCCGACGCGGGTTTCATAGCCGTCGGGCAGGCGTGCGACAAAATCGTGTAGCTGCGCGGCGCGGGCGGCGGCCTCGATTTCGGCCTGTGATGCGCCAGGCCGGCCGTACTCGATGTTGTACCGGATCGTGTCGTTGAACAGCACGGTGTCTTGCGGGACGATGCCGATCGCTCTGCGCAGGCTGCGCTGGCGAATATTCCGGATGTCCTGCCCGCCGATTTCAAGGCGACCGCCACTGACGTCATAGAAGCGGAACAGCAGCCGCGCGAGCGTTGACTTGCCGGATCCGGAATGGCCGACGACCGCGACGGTTTTGCCGGCTGGCACGTCGATATCTACGCCGAACAGGATCTGGCGGTTGGCCTCGTAGTGAAAGTCCACACCCACAAAACGAACGCCAAGCGGGCCTTCCGGCAGGTCGCGCGCGTCTGGCTTGTCTTCAACTTCCCGATTGGTTTTAAGAAGCCCGAACATGCGCTCGATGTCGGTAAGCGCTTGGCGGATCTCTCGGTACATCACGCCGAGGAAGTTGAGCGGGATGTAGAGCTGAATCAGGAAGGCATTGACCAGCACGATGTCGCCGATCGTCATCGTGCCCGCGATGACGCCCGCGACGGCGCGCCACATCATCGCTGTCACGCCAAAGGCAATGATCAGCGCTTGACCGAGGTTGAGCGCTGAGAGCGAATACTGGTTACGGATCTGAGCGGCGATCCAGGTCCGCAACTGGGTGTCGTAGCGCTGCGCTTCAAAGTCCTCGTTATTGAAGTACTTCACCGTTTCATAGTTCAGCAGGCTGTCGATCGCCCGCGCATTGGCGGCGGAGTCGAGTTCGTTGGCCTGCCTGCGCAGGGCGGTGCGCCAGTTGGTGACTGTGATCGTGAAGGTGATGTACAGGGCCAGGGTCGCCAGCGTGATCAGCGCGAAGCTGGGTTCGTAGCGCTTGAGCAGGATGCCGATGACCAGCGTGATCTCGACCAGCGTCGGCAGGATCGAATAAAGCGTGTAGCTGATCAGTGAGCCGATCGAACGTGTACCGCGTTCGATATCGCGCGTCAGGCCGCCGGTCTGTCGTTCCAGGTGAAAGCGCAGCGACAGCGAATGGAGGTGGCGAAAGACCTCAAGCGAAATATGCCGCACCGCTTCCTGCGTTACCCGCGCAAAGACGATCTCACGCAGTTCGGTAAACAGCGAGGTCGAGAAGCGCAAAACGCCATAGGCGAGAAGCAGCGCGGCGGGCGCTACGACGAACGCCTGCTCCCGTGTGATCGTCAGCCCGTCGATTAACTGCTTGAAGATCAGCGGCACGCCAACGTTCGCGAACTTTGCCGAGAGCAGGCAAAGCATCGCGAAGCTGACCCGGCGGCGGTAGCGCCACAGGTACGGCAGTAGGGATTTGAGGGTGTCCCAGTCGTGGCGTTCGCCGTTGGCTGGGCTTGGAGGGGGAAGGCTGGATCCGCGTCGCATGGCGATATTTTAGCGGTTCGGCGCGGTGGCTCCGCCTTCGCGCAGGGATTCTTGCAGGTACCCGCAACGCAAGTGAGGACAATGCTGCGGCGCACATACGGATGCGTACGGAAATTTCTTGACACGCTGTCCATCTGACGTATGATTAAAACGAACGTTTGAACTGCGGGTGGGGGGATCCGTGGCAGCTCTGACTGGTGAATCGCGTAGTGGGGGGGATACCCGCGAGCGCATCTTGGATGTGGCCGAAGAACTCTTCACGGAGCATGGCTTCGAGGGCACGTCCATGCGCCTCATCACCGGTCAGGCGGGGGTGAATCTGGCGGCGGTGAACTACCACTTTGGTACGAAGGAGGCGCTCTTTCAGGCTGTCTTCCACCGCCGCCTGTTCCAGCTCAATCGGATGCGTCTTGAGGTGCTCGATCGCATGGAGCAGGAGGCTCAGGGCGCGCCGCTCAAACCCAGTCAGGTGCTCGAGGGCTTCTTTGGGCCGGTGCTGGCCATGGCAACTGATACGCGCCATGGCGGTCACACTTTCATGCGCCTGCTTGGTCGGACCTACACCGAGCCGGCTCAGTTCATCCGCAAATTCATGGCCGAGGAGTTCAGCGATGTGATCAGTCGCTATTCCGACGCGCTGCGCCGGGCGTTGCCCGGTGTTCCGCTGGCCGAGATCATGTGGCGGCTGCATTTCATGATGGGGGCGGTGTCGTACGCGATTTCCGGTATCGATGCCCTGCAACTTGTCAGTGGCCGTTTCGATGACGACCCGGCGCTCATGGCGCCGCGGTTGATGTCCTTTCTTCTAGGGGGATTGCGGGCTCCCCTTCCTGAATTGATCAGCCCGCACGCGCAGTTTCCGACGGGGGATGTCGGGGGCGGGGTCTTGGCCCCGGATTTCGGTGCTGCGCGCGCCTAACGCTTAAGGAGACGGCGATGTTTTGGCTTCTGGTTTGCTTGCTTCCTCTCATGGCAATCGCGCTCGCTTTTGGGCGGGCGCCCCTTTTTGCCTGGCTTGTTGCCGGTGTGGCATGGCTGGCAGCGATGTCGCAAGTGGCAGCGTGGTCGGTGCCGGCTACGGCCGCGAGCATCGGTATCTATGTCGTACTGCTCGGTATCTTCGTTTTGCCGCCCGTGCGCCGTGCGTTGATTACCAGCCCGGTATTCCGCCTTTACCGGAAGATCCTTCCGGCGATGTCCGACACCGAGAAAACGGCACTCGAGGCGGGTACTGTTTGGTGGGATGGCGAACTCTTCGCCGGCCGCCCGAACTGGAAGCGGCTGCTCGAAATTCCTGCGGCCAAGCTCAGCGCCGAAGAAAAGGCCTTCGTCGAAAACGAGACTGAAGAGCTCTGCCGCATGGTCAGCGATTGGGATACGACCAATCTCTACAACGACCTTCCGCCCCATGTCTGGCAGTACATCAAGGATAAGGGCTTCCTTGGCATGATCATCCCGAAGGAGTACGGCGGCAAAGGTTTCTCGGCGATCGCTCACTCCGAGGTGGTGACCAAGCTGGCGACGCGTTCGTCCGCCCCTGCGGTGTCGGTGATGGTGCCGAATTCGCTCGGCCCGGCCGAGTTGCTGCTGCACTACGGCACGAAGGAGCAGAAGGATTACTACCTGCCGCGCCTGGCCAAGGGTATCGAGATCCCCGCCTTCGCGCTGACCAGTCCGGTCGCCGGGTCCGACGCGGCATCGATCCCAGATCGTGGCATCGTCTGCAAGGGCATGTACCAGGGCAAGGAAGTCCTCGGTATGCGGGTGACTTGGGACAAGCGCTACATCACGCTGGGCCCGATCTGCACGGTACTGGGACTGGCCTTCCGTCTGTATGACCCAGACAAGTTGCTCGGTGATGTGGAAGACATCGGCATCACCTGCGCGCTGGTGCCTAGCACCCATCCCGGCGTGAACATCGGGCGTCGTCACCAGCCGCTCAATGCCGTGTTCCACAACGGCCCGAACTGGGGTAACGACGTCTTCATGCCGCTCGAGTTCATCATCGGTGGCCCGAAGATGGCCGGTCAGGGCTGGCGCATGCTGATGGAGTGCCTTGCTGCAGGCCGTTCGATCTCGCTGCCGGGCTCCAACACCGGCATGATGAAGCTGACTGCACGCGCCGTCGGTGCTTACGCCCGTGTGCGCGCCCAGTTCAAGACATCGATCGGCAAGTTCGAGGGCATCGAAGAGCCGCTCGCCCGTATCGGCGGCAACCTCTACATGTGCGATGCCGCGCGTACCTTTACTGCCGGCGCGATCGATCTGGGCGAGAAACCCTCGGTGGTGTCCGCGATCGTGAAGTACCACGTCACTGAACGCGCCCGTACCGTTGTGAACGACGGTATGGACATCCTGGGCGGCAAGGGCATCTGCATGGGGCCGCAGAACTTCCTGGCGCGCGCCTATCAGCAGATCCCGATCGGCATTACCGTGGAAGGTGCGAACATCCTGACGCGCAGCCTGATCATCTTCGGGCAGGGGGCAATCCGTTGCCATCCGTTCGTGCTGAAGGAGATGCAGGCGGCGCAGGATACCGATGTCGCGCGCGGTTTGAAGACGTTTGACGGTGCGTTGTTCAGCCACATCGGCTTTACCGTCAGCAACGCGGCGCGTGCCTTGGTTTATGGCCTTACGGGTTCGCACTGGGTCCGCACGCCGGATGTGGCGCCCGAAACCAAGCGCTATTACCAGCAACTGACCCGCTTCTCGGCCGCCTTCGCCTTCCTCGCCGATGTGTCGATGCTGACGATGGGTGGCGATCTCAAGCGCAAGGAAAAGCTCTCTGCACGGCTCGGCGACATCTTGTCGCAGATGTACCTGTGCTCGGCCACGCTCAAGCGCTATGAGCAGGAAGGTCGTCAGCAGGCTGATGCACCGCTGATGCACTGGGCGATCTGGGATGCCATGTTCAAAGCGCAGACCGCGTTCGAGGGTGTGATCTCCAACTTCCCGAACCGATTCCTGTCGATGGTGCTGCGTCGTTTGATCTTCCCGCTGGGACGTCCGTATGTGGTGCCGTCGGACAAGCTGGGCCACAAGGTCGCCTCGCTGCTGATCTCGCCGAGCGAAACGCGCGATCGTCTGGTCGCCGGTTCGTTTGTCGATCGCGGCAACGAAGAAGATCCGGTTGGCGTGCTCGAGCTGGCGCTCGAGGCCACGGTCAAGGCCGATGCGGTCGAAGCCAAGCTACGTGCCGCACAGAAGGCCGGCAAGCTCAACGTGCGTCAGCCGGCCGAACTACTTGCCCAAGCTCAGGCGACGGGCGTGATCAGTCGCGAAGAGGCGCAACTGCTGGCGCGCCGTGATGTGCTGCGGGCCAAGGTGATCCGTGTGGATGACTTCCCGAATGACCTCGGTATTGGCGACGCCAAGTCGCATATCCGGCCGGCGGACAAGCCGGTCGCACAGGCGTCGCTCGCGGCAGCCTGATCGCAGCCGATCTAACCGAACAGGTGGGGCCGCGATGGCCCCGCCTCGCGCCGCACTGGTGCGGTGACCGTAGCAGGGGAATTCATGAAGCAAGCGATCTACATCATCGACGGTGCACGCACGCCCTTCCTGAAGGCGCGCAACGCACCCGGTCCGTTCGCCGCGGCTGATCTGGCAACTGCGGCGGGCGCTGCACTGCTGGCGCGTCAACCGTTTCGTCCGGACCAGCTCGACGAGGTGATCCTGGGTTGTGCATCGCCCTCGCCGGACGAGGTGAACATCGGCCGCGTTGTGGCGCTGCGCATGGGTTGCGGCCTCAACGTGCCGGGCTGGACGGTGATGCGCAACTGCGCATCCGGCATGCAGGCGATCGACTCGGCGATCAACAACATCCTTGCCGGCAGCTCGGAGCTCGTGCTGGCCGGTGGCGTTGATGCGCTCTCGCGCGCGCCGCTGTTGTTCTCAGACGCGATGGTGCGCTGGCTGTCGGGCTGGTACCAGACCAAGACGGTAGGGCAAAAGCTTGCCGCATTGCGTCAGTTCAAGCTTGGCTACCTCGCGCCGGTGATCGGCATCATGAAGGGGCTGACCGACCCGATCGTCGGCCAGTTGATGGGGCAGACAGCCGAGAACATCGCGTTCAAGTTCGGCATCAACCGCCGCCGCATGGACGAGTTCTCGGCACGCAGCCACCAGCGTGTATCGGCGGCCCAGAAGGCGGGCCACTTCGCGCAGGAGATCATTCCGCTGATCGACGAGAAGGGCAACATCTATGCCGAGGACGACGGCGTACGGCACGACTCGACGGCGGACGGTCTGGCCAAGCTCAAGCCCTTCTTCGACAAAAAGTATGGCTATGTGACCGCAGGTAACAGCTCGCAGATTACCGATGGCGCCGCATGGCTGATTCTGGCTTCCGAAGAGGCTGTGCAGAAGTACGGGCTCAAGCCGATCGGCAAGATCGTCGACACTCAATGGGCTGGTCTGGCGCCGGACCAGATGGGGCTTGGGCCGGTGCATGCCTCCACGCCGATCCTGCAGCGCCAGGGCCTTGGTCTGAACGATCTGGATACCTGGGAAATCAACGAGGCGTTTGCAGCCCAGGTGCTCGCGTGTATCGAGGCGTGGAAGGACCCGGCTTACTGCAAAGAACATCTGGGGCTCGATGCGCCGTTGGGCGAACTGGACCAGGATAAGCTGAACGTGGATGGCGGTGCCGTGGCGCTGGGGCATCCGGTTGGCGCAAGCGGCGCGCGCATCGTGCTGCACGCGTTGCATCACCTGCGCCGCACCGGCGGAAAACGTGCCATGGCAACCATCTGCATTGGTGGCGGCCAAGGGGGTGCGATGCTGGTCGAGACTGTGTAATCTTCAATTCTCCATACGATACAGTACGGTTCACAAGACCGATAACAGGGGGAGACGGAGAGTATGAAGATTGGACTCGTGGTCGATTCGACCTGCGACTTGCCGCGCACATTCTTTGATGAGGATGGCATTGAACTGATGCCGATCACTTTGCGAATCGGCGATCAGACCTTCGAGGACCGGCGCGACGAAACCCAGACAATCGAGTTTCATTCGGCGAACAAGGACCAGAAAACCGAAACCTTCGCCGAGTCGATCCCTTATTCCAGCGAACAGATCGAAAGGCTGTTCCTCGATAAGTTGGTGCGCCAGTACGACCACGTGTTTTGCCTCACGGTGACGCAGTCGCGCAGCTACATCTACGAAAACGCGATGCGTGCCTCGTTCGGCATCATCAGCAAGTACAAGCAAGTGCGCAAAGACGCCGGCATTCCCGGACGCTTTGCGCTGGCGGTGATCAACAGCCGCAACATCTTCACCGGTACGGCGGTACTCGCGGCCGAGGTGATCCGCATGATCAAGGCCGACGCTTCGCCGTCGGCGATCGACTCGCGGATTCGCGAACTGGTGCCGAACACCTACTGCTACATGGTGCCGCCGGATCTCTACCATATGTACAAGCGCGCGTCGAAGCGCGGTGACAAGAGCATCAACTGGGCAAGTTTCATGCTCGGCTCGATGCTGGACATCAAGCCGATCCTGCGCGGGCACCTCGACGAAACCGGGCCAGTGGCCAAGTTGCGTCACTTCGACACCGCGGTGGAAACCATGTTTGCGAACGCCACCCGTGCCGTGAAGGCGGGTTTGCTCGCGCCCACCGTGTGCATCGGCTACGGCGGCAACCCGGACGCAGTGCAGCATATGCCGGGATTTCCGCGCCTCAAGGAGGCGGCGGACAAGGCGGGGGTCGATATCCATGTCGCGCCGATGAGCATCTCGGGCGGCGTGCATACCGGTCCTGGTTGCGTGACGGTGGCATTCGTATCGGACAAGCACCAGTTCGAAGAGAAGATATGACCTGTGCCGTCGGCGCCCGCGCTGGGGGGCGCGCCGCCGACGGACTTTTTATTCAGTGGGCACCCGCTAGGCGTGCCCGGGATAGTGAGTAGAGGACACCATGCAGGGCTTCAAGCACTGGACACTTCAACGCGACGCGGACGGCCTGGCCTGGGCCACGCTGGATGCGGCCGACGGCTCGGCGAACACCCTTGGCCGCGAGGTGATGGAAGAGCTGGGGGGCGTGCTGGACTTGCTCGACCGTGAGCCGCCGAAGGGGCTTGTGATCCGTTCGGGCAAGGCGGCCGGTTTCATTGCCGGGGCGAACATTGAGGAGTTCACGAAGATCGCCACCGTTGATGATGCCAAGGTGCTCGTCAAGCGCGGATGGGATCTGTTCAACCGCCTTGCTGCGGTGAAGTATCCGACGCTTGCCCTGGTGCGCGGCCACTGCATGGGGGGTGGTCTTGAGCTTGCGCTGGCCTGCCGTTACCGCGTGGCGGTGGATGAACCCGGCACCAAGATGGCGTTGCCAGAGGTCATGCTCGGCATCGTTCCGGGTTGGGGCGGCATGCTCCGCCTGCCCGAAATCGTTGGCCCTGCTGCCGCGCTGGACATGATGTTGACGGGCAAGAGCATCGACGCCAAGCGTGCCAAGCGCATGGGTTTGGCGGATGAATGTGTGCCGCCGCGCGTCATGGAGAACGCCGCACGCATGGTGGTGTTGTCTGGTCGACCGCGCCGCGCGCTGCCCTTCATGCAGAAGCTGATGCTCGGGCCGTTGAAGGGCGTCGTCGCCAATGGGGCGAAGAAGCAGGTGGCGCGACGCGCGCGCCCGGAGCACTACCCGGCGCCGTACGCAATCATTGATATCTGGTCGAAGTTTGGCGGCAACGCGCTCGCGGTGCCGTCGAACCACTCGGCATCACTGGAATCGGTGTTCGGGTCGGCGACGGCGAAGAACCTGATCCGCGTATTCTTCCTGCAGGATCGCCTGAAGGCCTTTGGCAAGGACTCCGATTTCGCACCCAAGCATGTGCATGTCATCGGCGCTGGCGTGATGGGCGGCGACATCGCAGCCGTGTGCGCAGCCAAAGGCATGACGGTGACGCTGCAGGACCAGACGGTCGAGCGCATTGCTCCGGCGATCAAGCGCGCCGCGGAGTTCTATGCCAAGCGTTATCGCGGCGACAAGAAGCAGGTGCGTTTTGCGCTTGATCGCCTGATTGCCGATCCGCAGGGCGCCGGTGTCGCACGGGCGGACGTGATCATCGAGGCGATCTTCGAGAACCTCGAGGCCAAGCAGAAGGTGTTTGCGGATGTCGAGGCGCGCGCCAAGCCGGATGCGGTGATTGCGACCAATACGTCGTCGCTCAAGCTCGAAGACATCGCAGCGACCTTCAAGAACCCCGCGCGTCTGATCGGCATACACTTCTTCAACCCGGTACCGAAGATGCCTTTGGTGGAAGTCGTCACCGCTGCGAATTCGGATGCCGAAGCGGCGAAGAAGGCGGCTGCCTTCGTGCGCAAGATCGACAAATTGCCGCTGCCGGTGAAGAGCGCGCCGGGCTTCCTCGTCAATGCGGTGCTCGGGCCGTATCTGCTGGAGGCGATGCGCTGCGTGGACGAGGGTGTTGCGCCCGAGGCGGTGGATGCTGCTGCATTGGCGTTTGGTATGCCGATGGGGCCGATCGAGTTGGCCGATACGGTTGGGCTGGATATCGCGATGGCTGCCGGCAAAGGCCTCACGGGGGCCGCCGAGCCACCAAAAACACTTGCTGCCTTGATGGCCGCAGGAAATCTGGGGAAAAAATCCGGCAAGGGTTTCTACACTTGGGTGAACGGCAAGCCGCAGAAAACGAAGACGAGTGCGCCGGTGGGCTTGGCCGACCGGCTTGTCAAGCCGCTGTTGGATGCGACGCAACGTTGTGTGAGCCAAGGTGTGGTGGGCGACGCCGACCTTGCTGATGCAGGCGTAATCTTCGGTACTGGCTTCGCGCCGTTCCGCGGTGGGCCGATGAACTATCTGAAGAACAAAACAGCTTGAGGCGTTTGATGGGTGAAGATTTCGTACCGCATACCTCGGATTTGCAGCCGGCGCTGCGGATCATCCCAATGCCGAAAGACGTCAACTGGAACGGCGACGTTTTCGGTGGCTGGCTGATGTCGCACGTCGACTTGGCCGGCTCGGTGCCCGCGGTCAAGCGTGCGCGCGGCCGAGTGGCGACGGTCGCGGTGAATTCCTTTATCTTCAAGCAGCCGGTCAGCGTTGGGGATCTCCTGAGCTTCTACGCTGATGTCGTGAAGGTGGGCCACACGTCAATCACGGTGGATGTCCACGTCTTTGCGGAACGGAATCCGAAAAACCCCGAAGTGGTCAAGGTGACCGAAGCACAGCTGACCTACGTAGCAATCGATAGTGATGGCAATAAGCGGGATCTTCCGCCCGAACCCTGAGTGTTTTTGTACATCGGCCGCAAGCCGGTGAGTTGATAACAAAGAGGAGAGGAAACAATGAAAAGAAAGCAGATCGCGCAGCTGATCGCTGTGCTGGTCGGAGCTGCTGGCGCAGGTGCTGCCCAAGCGTCCGCGTTCCAGCTGTTGGAGCAGAACGGTGCGGGGATCGGCAACGCATTCGCCGGTTCTGGCGCAGTGGCCGAGGATGCGAGCACCGCATACTTCAACCCAGCTGCGATGACGATGATGGCTCAGCCCAGCCAGCTCACGTTTGGCGTTGATCTGGTCAAGCCGACGGCCAAGTTCAAGGATAACGGTTCGACGCCGCCGCGCTTCATTTCGGCAAGCAATGTTGGCGGCAACGGCGGCGACGCGGGCAGCGTTCAGCCGGTGCCTTCCACACACGTCACTGCTGCGCTGAACGACAAGATGTCGCTTGGTCTGAGCATCGGCGCGCCGTTTGGTCTGGTCACCGAGTATGAGTCGAACTGGATGGGCCGCTTTCATGCGGTCAAGTCTGATCTGAAGACGATCAACATCAACCCGTCGTTCGCTTACCGCTTCAACAAGATGGTCTCCGTCGGTGTTGGCGCGAGCTACCAGCACTTCGAAGCCGAGCTGACCCAGGCGGTGAACTTTGGCGCGCTCGGTTACAGCGGTGTCTGTGCCTCGTCGGGCCTGGCAACCTGTAATGCGCTGGCTGCCAGTGGCGCCTTCACGAACAAGGAAGGTACCAGCCAGGTCAAGGGCGAGTCCGACGAGTGGGGCTGGAACGTGGGTATCGCGCTGCAGCCGTCGGACAGCACCCGCGTCGGCTTGAGCTACCGCTCGGCGATCAAGCATCGTTTGACGGGCGACGTGACGTTCTCGCGCCCGAGCTTCGCGGTGCCTGGCCTGGATCCGGCGATTGCCGCGCAGACGCCGAATGGCCCGGTTCAGGTTGATATCAAGCTGCCGGATACCTGGATCATGTCGGCTTTCCAGCAGATCAACGAGCAGTGGTCCTTGCAGGGTGATATTTCCTGGACGGGCTGGTCCTCGCTCAAAACGCTGGACATCTATCGCACGAGCAACGCCGCGGCGCCGTTGTCGAGCACCTACGAAAACTGGAAAGATACCTGGCGCGTGGCGATCGGTGGCGCGTATCAGATGAACAGCGCGCTGAAACTGCGTGCCGGTCTCGCCTACGACCAATCGCCGGTGGAAACCGACTATCGCACGCCGCGTCTGCCGGATAACGATCGTACCTGGCTGTCGCTCGGCCTGAACTATCGCCTGACGCCGACCATCTCGCTGGATGCGGGCTACACCCACATCTTCATCAAAGCGACGACGATCAACGACAGTGGCTATCACGCCGACTACAACCCGGGTGGCATCAATACCAACAACCCGATTTCGCGTGGCACCTTGAAGGGTGACTACGACGGTGGCGTTGATATCCTGGGCATGCAGGTCAACTGGGCGTTCTGAGCGCGCAGCATGTGATGTAAGTAGTAATGCGGGGCTGCGGTCGCAGCCCCGCAAAACCTTCCGGTAACCACGGTGCCGGGAATGCGATGAGGTGGGGGCCACGTCGCATGGGAAACAAGATCTTCGGGCTGTCCGGTGCTCTGCTAAATGTCTTTAGCACCGGGGCTAATCAACGGGCGGTTTGTGCTGCCGCCGCGTCAATCCTTGTCACGAAAATGTGCTTGGGTATCGGGCGCCATGCG
>JAJZLD010000313.1 GCA_021803785.1 Pseudomonadota bacterium
TTGAGCAGTGCCGGATATTCGGCCGGGTCGATGCGCACCTCGTCGAGGCTGCCGCCCGACTCACCCGCATTCGCCATCTCCTGCAACTTCAGGCTACGAATCTTGCGCTGATAGCTCTCGCGCTTGAGCCCTTCCGCATCGACCAGCGGATCGGCGCGCCCGATCAACTCAAGGGTCAGCGCAGGCCGGTCCTTCAAGGTCTTCGCCACGGCATCGAGTCGCTTGGCGCCTTCGGCGTCAATACGGGCCGAACCCGCGGCAAACGGCAGGTTGGAAAAATCAGCATCCCCGCTATCGCCTGCCAGGAAGGAGAACGGCGACGAGACGATCTTGCCGAAGAAGTTGAGGATCATCTTCCAGACGATGCCGCCGACCGAAAACTCCGGGTCATCAAGCGTGCCGCCCACGGGCAGATTGACATCGATCTCGCCACGGCTGTTCTTCAGCAGATTCACGGCAAAGCGCACCGGTAGCGAGGTTGCATCGGGGCTCTCGACCTTGTCGCCGAAGGTCAGTTGGTCGAGGAACACATGGTTCTCGGCGCTGAGCTTGCGATCTTCGATGCGGTAGCGCAGATCCATCGAGAGCTTGCCCTTCTCGATGCCGTAGCCAACGTACTTGCTCGCATATGCCGACAGGGCCGTGAGCTCATACCCCTTGACCGAGGTCTTCACGTCGAGGAAGCGGTCGCTGCGGAACGGCGCAAGCTGGCCGCTGATTTCGAGTGGCGCCAGCCCATCCACCGCACCCCGCAGATCCAGCGAGGCCACTTTCGCCGGATCGGTACCGAGGTTCTCGATACGGCCGGCAACCCCGGAAAGGCGCGCATCGAAATTCGGCCGCACAAAGCGATCGCTGTAGTTAATCGACGCGCCGCTCAACACGATGCGGTCGATCCGGATCGGCGGCATCGGCTTCGCGGGTGGCACCGTCGTCGTGCTGGTTGCAGTCGCCGCTTTCTTGGCATCAGTAGGCGGGGGCGTGGGGGTGCCGTCATCCGAGTGCCGACGCTGCGTGACTTCGCGCAAATTCAGCTCACCCTCCTTGCTCAGAATCAGCCGGGTCTGCAAATCGCGCAACGCGATCTCGCCGATGCCGATCGACAATGGCGCCAAGCGCAGATCGATACCGCTGACGGAGAAGTTGCCCCAGCGCACGAAGTCGGCATCGTTGATCAGATCAAGCGATGAGAAATCCGCCACCGCCACGCGTCCCTTGTAGCTGCCCACAGGCGCATCGGGCTTACTCAGGTCGAGGCTGAACGCCCCTTGCGCCGACACTTTCGCGCGCGTCACGGAGACCTCATAGCCACGCGTCACCTGTGCCACCAGCGGCACGACGTCAAGGCCACGGCCGTCAATATTCAAGTCGGCGCGCAGCGGGTGCGGCGATACGCGTCCATCCACCGCCAGTTTCCCCTTTTGGTTCCAGCCCGTTGCCAACTTGATCCGTGCATAGATGCCCGCGCGGCTGTCCACGTTGCTCACGGCCAGCGTCAGTGGCGAGAGGTTCAGGCGCAGCGGCGTCGCGTGCGAGACGTCGTCGTAACGCAGCGTTGCGCCGTTGAGCTTGAGTTCACCCAGGACGTACGCCCAGTCGAATTCCGTCTTGGCGGCCTTGGGCGGTTCGCTCGCTTTGGCGGCCGGCTTCGTTCCCATCAGGCGCGAGAGATTGAAACGCCCCTCCTTGTCACGTTGCAAAGCGAATTCAGGCGTATCGATCGTCGCGGCGCCGAGCTTGATCGTGCGCTGCGGAAGGTCCAAGGTCACTGCGCTCAGGGCGACTTTCGGCGCCTTCAGGAAGGGGGTCTTCTCGCCACGCACGCGCAGCGCAACGTCTGCTGCGCCAAACTCTGCATCCGTCAGCACGATGCCGACCCCACTTTCGCCAACCTGAAGATCCAACGGGACATGGCCGCTGAAACGGGCGGCATCGATCACCAATCCAGGCACCGTCGCGGCAACGTAGGGCGAGCCCCGCGCAGGTTGAAACTCAGCGAAGTCCAGCACCCCGGCCAAATGCAGTGGCTTGATCGCAAGCTTCGCATCGAGCCCGATCGATTCACCCGCGTCGCCTTTGGCAGCGACCTTGAGCGCCGCAACTCTATCAAGCGCCGAAGACAGCCCCTTCAGTTCGATGTCCAGGGTTTCAACAGCCATCCTCAAGGGTGGATCGGTGGTTACGTTGGAGATATCGACATGCCCACGATCCACCGCGATGCGGTCGATCTGCCACTGCCAGCCGCCGCCGGCTGCCGGCTGGGCTGGCGCCGCCGCATCGGCCGGTGCCGCGTAGGCCAGCAATTCGCGTTGAATCGCCAGTACGGCCTTGACCCGGTTCGTGCGATCGAACTCGACCGCCATGCCGGGTTTGACCAGTTCCACCTGTTGCACATGCGCCTTACGCGCCAGCGGCTGAAGGTCGGCGAGCGCGATACGCAGCGCCTCGAAGTGCGCGATGTCGCTGCCGTCAGAGTCGCGCACCCGCCAATCCAGCGCGCTGACCTGGCCCGACAACGAGATGGCGGGCGCCTTGCCCAGAGGCTGTTCGAAGCGCAAGCGCAGATCGGCCGCGGCCTTGCCCTTGTCCAGGGTAACTCCCGGTTTTTTGGGCAGATAGGCGAGATACGGGGCCAGTTCGGTCGGTGCCAGCTTGAGCTCGATTTCTGCATCGCGCCGCTCACGCAAGAAGGGGCGCGCCTTGCCACCGAGTTCCAGCGCAGTGCCATTCACCAGCGCCGACAAGTGCGGGCTGGCAAAAATATTGACATCCGCCGGGATGCTGGAAATGAACGGCAGGCCAAACGTGAGGCGCTCAATGCGGTGCTCGCGGCCAACAGGCTTGTCGTTGAAGCGAAGCACGCCATCGCGGACTTCGATGTTGTACAGCGCGAAGCGCGTGTCGCCGCCGCCCTCTTTCTTGGGCTGCTTGGCGAGGCGTTCGAGAATATCGCTGATCGAGTAGCGGTTCGCCCCCTCGCGGGCAACGTACACCTGCGGCCGTTCGATACTGAGCGAACGCACAACCACCGCACGATGCAGCAGGGAACTGGGGCCTTCCAGATTGGCTTCGGCGCGGCCGATTTCGAGCAGCGGCGGCTCCCCGGGGCGCCCGCCGATCTTCAGGTCATCAATGCCGGCCGACAGCCGAAGCAGATTAATGTGCACGGCACCGACCGTGACCGGCCGGTCAAGTACGGCACCCAATTCCTTCTGCAGCGCGCCGCGCACGAAGGGCGGCACCAGCACCCCCACGGCCCCGGCGAGCAGCAGAACCGCCACAACCACGATTGCCGCACGGCGCCCCCAGCGCCGAACCCCAGGATGACTCATCACCGCCGGAAAGGCCTTCATCGCAACCCTCGTTTTCTTGTTTTGGGCCTGCATTCAGCTTAGCAGCACGCCCGCGCTGCGACTCACATTACGCAGTTTGGCGCGGGCTCCATCGCGAGAAAAACACGGTCGAGCGTTTCCGCCTGCGCCAACGCATCATCAAGCGGATACCGCAGGGGCTCCTCGACGCGAATCGCCCGCTGAAAATGGGACACCATGCGCACATACGCATCAGTGGGCGGGAAGCGATACGCGTGCGCGTCGTGCCACAGCACGACATCCCGGTCCTTGTTCAGGAAGGGCTGATCAACCCGCAGGGCGCCGTGCGCGCCGAGCACTTCAAACCCCTGATGAAAAGGCAGCGAGAAGCCGCAGTCCATGTGCGCCGTCACATCGCCAAACCGCAGCAGCGCGCTCAGCGCATGGTCCACTCCGCGATCGGTGTAGCTCGCCTGGACTGCCAGCACATCGGGCAGTTCTCCGCTCAATTGGCGCATCAGGTCGAGTGGATAACAACCGACGTCGTACAGGGCGCCACCACCCATAGCCGGATCCCAGCGCACATCCTCGGGCCGGTCAAGCACGAAAGCGAAGGCGCCACGCATCAAGCGCGGCAGGTCGCACAGTTGCAAGC
>JAJZLD010000314.1 GCA_021803785.1 Pseudomonadota bacterium
CGCCCAAGAACGCGCCCAGCGAGCAGCATCACGCCGCCTACCGCAATACCGACAAGGATGAAAATCAATACCGGGAAATAGTTCTCGAGCATGATCGTAGAGTCGGGAATTGCATCAGATGGAAAAACGCCCGCATACGCGGGCGCTCCGAATTACTGGTGCCGACGGTGAGACTCGAACTCACACGGCTTGCGCCACCACCCCCTCAAGATGGCGTGTCTACCAATTTCACCACGTCGGCACGCTTACAACAGTGAAGAATTATATATAAACAATTTAGCCTTGCCAAGAATTTCTTTACTTCGGAATCTCTTGGGCTGCGTCCGGCGCACTCGCAGGTTTCTCGGCGGTTGCCGGCTGCGATTGCACTGCTGGCGCGCCCTCCATGACACTCTTTGTGGGGCCAGCGCGATGACTTGCCAAGTAAGTCAGCGCCAAACTCGTGATGAAGAAGACCGTAGCCAAGACTGCGGTCGTTCGGCTCAAAAAATTCGCTGAACCCGACGCGCCAAAGAGACTGCCAGATGCACCACCACCAAATGACGCACCCATGTCCGCGCCTTTGCCGTGCTGCACCAACACCAAGCCGATCACTGCAACGCCCACGAGAACGTGAACCGTCAGGACAAGGCCGAAGAATATTCCGCTCACGCGATACCCCAGTCGAATTACTACAAACCGAGCAGTTTAGTCCAGCCTCGCGCCAGGCACAAGCCACAGTCTTCTCCAACGAGGCATGAACCTGGAGTCGGTCTCGCGATTTCAATGGAGAGCAAGCTTAGATGGGTCTCTGAGGATACCGCTGTGCGGCTGATGGGCAGCCCGCCAGCGGCAGCGCGTCGATCATTGACCGACGGTGATCGACAGGGGGCGCCCGAGTCGGCGCGGCATGCGTTACCAGCGCCATTCGATCGCGTTCAAACGGGAGCTGGTCGAGCACTCGCCGCAGCCTGACGTGTTCGTAGCGCAACTGGCGCGCGAGCACGGCTCGCTGTCCCTGATGGCCTCCGCTGGTCGGCGCCGCGATTGCTTACACGCACTCTGTGTGCCTCGTCCGGCGCTGGCTGGGCCGACCATGGTCTGACCTGTCTTACCATCATTTCGTGATCGCCTGAGCATTCGGTGATGTGATCCTCTGTGCTGTCCGTTGCTTGAATCCAACCGACCTGGCACCGTGGCGTAAGGAGCGTGCGCAGTTAGGCGTCGCCACGCTTGCTCATGCTCAGCAATGTCGGTTTGCCGCTGCTCGAGTGCTGCCGCAGTATCAGACCCAGCCAAGCGGCCAGTTGGCGACCGTACTCGAAGTGTTTGGCCTCGCCGATGCTCGCTGCCAGCGCTTGCGGTGATCGGCCCAAATGCCCGGAACCCGTTGCAAGCGTTGGCTTGTTTCGTCGTCCTTATGTCAGACCTTGATCTGCATTTCAATTTCACCGATCTGTTGGTCGAGCGTTTTCATGTGTTCAAGCAGACGCTTGATCAGCTGACGAACGATGCCTGGTATCTCGTTGGTCGCATCTCCAAGCAGTTCGGGCGCGCGTGAGGCGATGCGGCCGATTCCCTGCGGCACGACCAGGCCGTACTCGGCCAGAAGACCGTCCATCGGGTTGGCCTGTGCGGTGCGAGCCTTCACAAAACCATGCCGCACACGATGCAGCGACAGTACAGCCTGTTGCTCGATGTTCTTGATTGGAACAAATCGCATTGCAGGCCGGGTCACCGCCTCACAGATTGCTTCGACGTCGGCAGCGTCGTTCTTGTTGCTCTTGACGTAAGGTTTGATGAAGTGCGGAGCCATCAAGCGCACCGTGTGGCCCAAGACCTGAGGCTTGCGCGCCCATTAGTGGGCGCTGCTGCAGGCCTCGATTCCGATCAGGCACGGCGGCAGGTTGGCAAAGAACGGCGCGAACTGATCGCGTCGCAACTGCTTGCGCAGCACCGCCTTACCGTGCGTGTTCGCGCCGTGAATCTGGAAGACGCTCTCAGCCAGGTCAAGGCCAAACGTTGCAATCTGCATGGTGAGCCCCTTGCGTTTCGTGGTCGTCGACGCGCCACTCGGGCACATCGGCTACGCGTTGAGGCCTCCATCCCATTGCTAACGCAATACCTGCAGGATGGGATTACGTTCGAAACCTCCACAAGCGCGCTCTCTCGCACTGAGCGACGAGCTGGCGGCGGAGGAGCTCAACGAGGCGCGGGCCGTTCAAGCGAGCCCTGCCCGAGCGTAGCAGCGCAAATCGCTCGGGGCCGCAGAGGGCTGCGCTTTGTGGCCGGTGGGCAAATGGACCAGTGGACGATGCGCCTAGCGGCGCAGCGGACCCGTTCCATGGACAACGCCGGCGTTGTTGCCCACCGCGCCCCCTTCGCCCACTTGTCCGCAGCCTGCGACCACGGAAGAAAACACCCTGCAATACATTGGCTGCTGTCTGCAACGGATCGACGCGCTCCGCGCCGCCAACCCAGGCCGCCCCAAGCTCAAACCCTACTTGGAAAGGACTGCCGGGCCCTACTCCAACGCTTGGCGAACCGTCTCGGCAAGCCGTTGGGCTACAGCTTCAACCTGCGTGGGATGTTCGCCTTCAACCATTACGCGAAGCAGCGGTTCGGTTCCGGACGCGCGAAGCAACACACGGCCGCTGTCACCCAGCTCCAGCTCTGCCGCCGTTACCGCATCCTGAATGGTTCGATCGGATTTCCAGTCAAAGCCGCCCGCGGTGCGGACGTTCACAAGCCGCTGAGGAAAGAACTTGAGCGCACCACAAGCATCGGCAAGAGTCTCGCCCGCAACGCGCAACGCTGCAAGAACCTGCAAGGCAGCAACAATACCGTCGCCGGTAGAGTGGCGGTCCAGGCAGATGATATGGCCGGAATTTTCGCCACCTAACTTCCATCCGCGCTGTTCAAGCAACTCAAGCACATAGCGATCGCCCACCTTGGCGCGCACGAACTCAACGCCTAGCGCCTCGATCGCGCGCTGAAATCCCAGGTTGCTCATCAATGTGCCAACGACTCCAGACAGTCGGCCTTGAGCCTTCTGCATACGCGCGATCACATAGATCAACATATCCCCGTCATAGATTCGACCGGTGCGGTCGACCATCATGAGCCGATCGCCATCGCCATCAAGCGAGATACCGATATCAGCGCCCTGCGCCAGAGTGAACGCGCGGATCGCCTCTGGGACCGTTGCACCTACCTGATCGTTGATATTGAAGCCATTGGGCTCCTTGCCGATTGCGACGATCTCTGCGCCGAGTTCATGAAATACGCGTGGCGCAATGTGATATGCGGCCCCATGAGCACAATCCACTGCGATCTTCAGCCCACGTAAATCAAGGTCGTTCGGAAACGTGCTCTTGCAAAACTCAATATACCTGCCAGCTGCATCATCGATGCGGCGCGCACGCCCCATCGATGCGGAATCCGCACAACCAATGGGTTGATCAAGCCGCTCCTCAATCGCTGATTCTGTCGCGTCCGGAAGTTTTGCGCCGCGAGCCGAAAAGAACTTAATGCCGTTATCGTAATAAGGGTTGTGAGAAGCGGAAATCACGACCCCTGCATCAAGACGAAGCGCGCGCGTCAAATACGCCACCCCGGGGGTAGGAATCGGCCCAGCAAGCACGACGTCAACACCTGCTGCAGCAAAACCGGCCTCCAAGGCGGCCTCAAGCATATAGCCGGACACGCGGGTATCTTTGCCAATCAGCACCGTTGGCCGCTCATGCCCGCAGGTGCCTTGCTGCTCAGCGCAAAGTGTTCGGCCTGCCGCGTAACCCAATCGCATAACGAAATCCGGCGTAATTGGCGCATTACCTACACGCCCTCGTATGCCGTCCGTCCCAAAATATTTCCGCACCACTTCTTTCTCCGTGTTGATGCAGGTGAGTTTGCGAGAATTACTATCGGGTGGCTCGAAAAAACTCTTTTTTTAAATTTACTTCAATAC
>JAJZLD010000315.1 GCA_021803785.1 Pseudomonadota bacterium
TGCCGCCGCGGGCAAAGTCACCGCCCACGCCCACGACAACACCGCCACCGTGGCAGCGCAAAAGCAGGTCACGATCGCCAGCACGCACGCCAGCATCCAGATCAGCGCCAAGCGCCACGTCCAGCTCACCGCTGGCGGTGCTGCGATCGAGATCGAAGGCGGCAACATCACGCTGACCGCACCGGGCAGCGTGAAGCTCAAGGCAAGCCAGAAGAATCTGACCGGGCCGGCGAGTGCGAGTAGTTCGGCGAACACCCTGCCAAAGAGCGACGCGGTTGTGTGTCCGACAAAACTCGCCGAGGCCACGGGAGGCGGCTGCAGTGCGCTTTGATCAAACGGCCTTACCCGGCACAGAAGCGTCGTCGGCGGCACCGACGTTTGCTGAGGCACTCGACCCGCTGTTGCCGGTCTTTCTGTTGATTGACCCCGTTGTAGGCGACCCGCTAGCTGGCAGCGTTGACGCCCAAACGCTGTCCGACCTGTCATCACAGCGCGAGCAAGTATGGCAACGGCCGGTGCGATGTGTTGCGCTTGATCCGCGAGTGCCACTACGACCCGACCAGTACCCGTACGTCGTCGCGTTGCAGGGGCCGAACGACCCCCTATATGAGATGAGTTTCGAACTCGCGCTGAGCGAGCGTGATACCGCGCTATCCGACGGATTGGACGGTTCAGGGCGCGCGAGTTACAAGATCGGAGGTTGGCTGCAAACCAACGCCGGTATCGCGGACTTGTGTTCCGCCTTGCAACTGCTGATGACGGTCAATACGGAGGCGCTTACCAAAGCCCGCTATTTGCGCCTCGCCGACCGACGTGTGTTTGCACTGCTGCGGTATGTCGTTGGCGACGTGCGTCTTTCGGGGCAATTGGGTGGCGTCAAGCGCTGGATCTACCTCAATCACTACGGAGCGTGCGAAGCGATCCACGCCATCGATCACACAGGTCAGCCTTTGCGCCTGACTGCGGATGAGTGGCACCGTATGGAGCTCGGTGAGCGTCTGCACCGCACGATCGCGATGTGGCTTGGGGAACTGGCAGGCCGCGGCATGCATGCGCCAACCACTCCCTCGCATAGTCTGTTCGAATCCACCCTTGAGGCACTTCAAGCGGCCCTGTCGTCAGCGCAACGTTGGCCGCATCGCTTCATCGAAAACGACGACGTCCTTGTTTGGGCCGCGCTCGGATTGTGCGATTCAAGACTGGGTGACGGCAGCGTTGTGCGAGCGCTGTTGGATCCCGAAGGTTCGCAACACGCGCCGGTCGATCCGATACGCAATATGCATCGAGCAATTTCAGATCTGCTGGCCCAAAGCAACGCAACTTCCCAGGGACCTCGCTTGCGCGTTGCTTCGTAGCGCAAGGGCCACCGATTTCTTCCCGGAACGCCATGACCGCTCAGACGCCCAACTCCTGCCATGCATGCCAGAAGAGCAGCCTCTCACTGCTGCTCCTTCGCCCGAGTCCGATTCCGAAAGGTCCTGATCTGCGCCTCGCAGGTGGAGACGCGATCCAAACAGACGCCGCGGTGCTCACCGGGGTAGTACCGACACGGGCGCCAACCGAGTCACGTTTCGGGTTACGACTTCTGCGCGAAGGTTATGTGCATGTGTACATCCCTGCGCCTCCGCCACGCGTCAAGCACTGGCAAGTGTTCCGTGTTACTGCGCAGGCAGACCTTATTCCGGAATCGAACCCGCTGTTTGCTCAGCCTGGCAAAAGTGTCGCGTGCAACGAGAAGCATCACAATCCAACTGGCCTCAAGCTGTTAGAGCTACCGCAGGCACACGCCATCAAAGGCAGCATCTGGATCGCCTACAGCGCGAACCTCTGGAACGACGCGTTGCGGAAGAAGAACGCTGGCAACAAGGCCGCGATGCAGGAGATCAAACTCTCAGGCGGCTCACCGAACAGCTTCAAGCCGACGCAGGACGCCCTGAAGAGCAAAGTCATCGAGTGTGCGCTTGAGCGCTACCTCATCGGTGGTGCAAACACGCACGATTTCCCGTTCAACTCGCTTGCTTCTCAGACAGAGAAGCTCGCTGACGATTTGGCGCATGCGGCGGCGAGACATCCGCAGACCAAGGGACATGAGCTAGCCGTCGTATTGCGCGATCCAGTGGGAGTTGCCACGGAACTCAACGCCCTGCGATTGCGACGCAACGAGCTAGCGCTTCAGGAGATCGAGAAGCCAGAGAACGCGCACCCCTTGAACAGCTCCAATATGCTGCTCGGCATGCAACAAGGCCTGCTTGACGCCAATTTGGCGGACAGCTTTAAGCAGGTGGCCCCGCTCAAGACGAAAACTGCATTCCTGGAGTCTCGAAAGAATTTGCCCAGCGGCACCGAGTGGTTGCCGCTCTCAGACGAGGAACGGATCGCGCTGCGCAAAGCCGCCTCCAACGATAACCCTGTACTGAACGCGTTGCTCTCGCCCTACAAAAAGGCATTCACTGAACTCGATCTCGGCCGTGTGATCTACCCCGATCATGACTCACGGGCTGCCGCTTGGGCCAAGGAGCAAGCCGAGAAGACCTGGGCGCCGATCGCAACCAAGATCGATGAAACCCAACGACAGAACTGGTTGAAGGCCTTCAACCAACGCATGAAGATCCAGCACTACGATCCGCTGGCCCGCTTTGAGGCCGACTGGTTGAGCGCGGCGAGGGATGCGAGCACGCTGGACTACTTCAAGCTGCACTTTGATGCACTAGACCCGAACAATCCGACCCAGCTTCACAGCCCTGGCCTGACTTACGCACGGGAGAGCCAGTACATTCACTCACCGGCACCGGTGACCGAAGGCGTTGTGCTGGATGACTACCTCAAGTTGTTGGAGAAGCCCGCGAGCGACGAGGGCGCCATCGTGCTTCGGGCCGCCGTCGGAAACCAGGGCGACTTGCTGGCCTACCTGCAGAGCCTGCTGGACACCGCGTACAAGCAGATGACCGGCGACCCCGGCTCTGAAGGTATGCGTGACAAAGCGAGTGATCTGCTCAAAGGGCTCTACAAGGAAACGGGCCTCAAGAAATACAGCTGGCTGGGCGATGTGATCGCGGTGTTTTCGGTCGGTCAGTTCAGCGCGCTTGGCGCTGCCGCCACCCAGCTCGCTGCGCGTAGCGCCTCCCTAAATCCCACGCTGACACGCGCGCTTGGTCGACTTCAAGGCTTGTGGTGCGTTCAGCGCATCCTTGAAAGCGCCGCGGCGGGCGCCTTGAACAAAATAGCCCCCAAAGTTCCGTTGCTCGTGACGATGAACGTCGATGTTGGTGAGGCCTTGGAGATCCTGCGTGCAAGAAACACGACCGGCCAACGTGTCAGTAAGAATGCTGTCCAGCGCATGCGACGTGGTGGCAAGGTCCGCTTGACGCTGCTGACCGACACTGATGCGCTGAAGGCGGCGCAGGGCGACGCGGTGGCGTTGATGAAGGACAAGAGCGTGCCGGGCGTAAGCGCAGGCCCCCACGCTACGGACGGCGCCAAGTTAGCTGCCGGTGCGGCGGTTGTTCTGACACCCGAGCAGTTCGCGCGCTTGTATGCGGGCGAAGCACAAGCCGGCGGCAAAGCGGCGCAAGCTTTGCGCAAAGCGCTCCAGCAAAACGTTGCTGATGTGCGTGCCATAGCCCTGACGATGGACGGACGCCTGGCACTGGGCAGTGTCTTCGTACAAGGTCTCGGTTTGGTTTACGGCCTGAAGGGCCTCGCCAATGCAACGGACGCGAAGGCCGTGCGTGACGCGTGGTACGGCATCTATGACAGCACGGCCGGTACGCTTGGCGGTCTGCTGGAAGTATGGTCAGTCGCGGTGACATCTCGCGTCCTCGCTATGGCCGGTACGGAAGGAGCCGCAAAGAGTGTTGGGCTGGGCGCTTTACGCTTCGGGGGGGCGATTGCCGGCGCCGCGGGGGGGGTAGCGAA
>JAJZLD010000316.1 GCA_021803785.1 Pseudomonadota bacterium
GGATGCTTGAGCGCTAAGAGCACTTGCAGATGCTGAGTGCGATGGGCTGCGATGCGGCCCAGGGATTTCATATTGCTAAGCCAATGTCAGTGGACGCCTTTGTTGCCTGGTGGCGGCGCTGGAATAGCGAGCATCAGGCAAGCTGGCCACCCGTCTTGGGGTGACGGCTGCGGGGTGAACAAGGCCCGCGTCAATGCGCGGCGGATTTTCGCGCGGGCGTCTTGGTGGCGGCCTTGCTTGCTTCCCCCTCGGCGGGTTTCTTCGCGTCAGCCTCGGTGCTGCCTTCGGGGGCTGAAGCCTCGGTGGTGGCCGGCTTGCTGGGTGTTTCGGATTCCG
Organism: Pseudomonadota bacterium; assembly: GCA_021803785.1. Lineage (GTDB taxonomy): Bacteria > Pseudomonadota > Gammaproteobacteria > Burkholderiales > Rhodocyclaceae > Niveibacterium. The sequence goes on from JAJZLD010000316.1 coordinate 337, forward strand.
TTTCGGTGTCGGATTCCGCTTCGGTCTTCTTGCGCGGTTTCGGAAGCGGCGGGGGGAGAGACGGTTTGACGATTTCGAGCTTCTGCTCAGTCATGTAGTCGTTCATTTCCCTCCAGCCGCTGAAGATCGCCGCCTTCGGCGCTTTCGGATTGATCTGGTAGCAATCTTCAAGGGCTCGGCCGGCGTGCCGGCAGGCGGCGCCGATTGCCTTGCCTTCGGCCTCTATCGCCTTGCCGTCTTCAAGCCCCAACTGTTCGCAGCCGCTCAAGGCGACCATCAAAATTGTGCTAATCAAAGTCAGGATCGGGCGGCGGCGTTGCATGTCAGGGCTCCGGAGCAAGGTCTTCCGCCAATGATTACGTCCCCCGCGTGCAGAACTTGACTGAATTCTCGTGTCAAGGACATTTGTGACGTTTGTCGCGCCTATAATCGCGCCTCTCCATGCTGTCTTCATTGAGCCGCACAACCATGAATGCACGTAGCCTGATTGAACCGATCGCCTTGTCGCTGGCCCTTTTTGCCGCGCCAGCGTTCGCCGCCAAGTCCGCCAAACCAGCTGCGCCGGCTGTAGCTTCGGCGGACATTGAGATCTCCAGCCAACTGCCCAAGGACAAGCAGGAGGCGCTGCAGGCGCTGATCGCGCGTTTCAACGAAAGCAACAAGGGTGCGCGCATCGTTCTGACCGATCGGGCATGGGATGCGGGCGCGCCTGCTGCAGCCCAGATTCTCGATGGTGCCAGTCAGGAAGCATTCCTCGCCGGCAAGCAGCGTTACAAGCCGCTCTTCGCAGTGGTGAAGGAAGCGGGCGTCAAACTCGAAATGGCAGAGCGAGCCTCGCCCGTTGTCGCGCCGGTGGCAATCGATATCAAGGGCCGTTTGCTGGGGCTGCCGATCGGTCTGGCGACCCCGGTCTTCTTCATCAATCAGGATGTGTTCCGCAAGAATGGCCTTGATCCGGCCGCAGTGCCCCATACTTGGGCGGAAGTGCAGGACACTGCCGGCAAACTGATCGACGCTGGCGTTTCATGCCCGCTGACCGTAGCTCGCCCGGCAAGCGTATTGCTCGAGAACACCGCGGCCTGGCACAACGAGGCCTTTGTGAACGCGAAGGGTGAAGTGGCGGTCAACGGCCTCAGCTATGTCCGCCACCTTGCCCGCATGGCGTCGTGGCAGAAATCGCGCTACCTGCAGCTGTTTGGTCACGGCGACGAAGCGGTCGATCGCTTTGCGAGCGGTAGCTGCGCGATGCTGATTGCGCCGCAGTCCGCGATGCCGGTGGCCAGCAAGGGTGGCTTTTCGATCGGCGTGAGTGCGCTGCCGTACTACCAGGACGTTCCGGGCGCGCACCAGAACACCATCGCTGATGGCCCCGCGCTGTGGGTTTCGACCGGTCGCAGTGCTGCCGAATACAAGACGATTGCACGCTTCGTCGCATTCTGGCTTGAACCGACCCAGCAGGTTGATTGGATGCGTGCCACCGGCTACTTGCCGCTTAACCGCGCAGGTTATTTTGCGGCGAGCAGCCGTACGCTGGGCGCAGAACTCGGCCACATCAAGATTGCCATTGACCAGTTGATTGCAACGCCGGCGACGGCAAACTCGCGCGCCACGGTGCTGGGCAGCAGCCCGCGCGTCTTGCAGGTTCTGAATGACGAGCTCGATACCGTATGGAACCAAGGTAAGGCGGCTAAATTGGCGCTGGATGAAGCGGTTGCTCGCATCCGTGCGCTCGGCATTCGCTGAGCATTGCCATGAACCAGTGGCCGCTACCGCGCGTGCTCGCGCATCGCTGTGGTGGCACACTGGCGCCCGAGAACACGCTGATCGGGCTTGAGTTCGCGGTCGCGCACCGCTGCTTTGGCGTCGAGTTCGATGTCATGCTTTCCGGCAGCGGTACGCCGATCCTGATCCACGATGAAACCCTCGATCGCACCACGACCGGCTTCGGTCGTGTTTGCGATACATCCGATGCCGCATTGTTGAGCTTCGACGCAGGTGCGTGGTACTCGGATCGCTTTGCCGGTGAGCGAATCCCCTTGTTTGCCGACGCGATTCGGCGCTGCCGTGCGTTGGGTGTTGCGGCTAACGTCGAGATCAAGCCGGCCGAAGGTTTTGAACTGGCCACCGGTCGTGTCGCTGCCGTGGTAGCCGCTGCCGGTTGGGCAGGGGCTGATCGGCTGCCATTGCTGTCCTCGTTCAGTGTCTCCGCCCTTGCGGCGGCCGCAAAAGCAGCGCCACATTTGCCGCGCGCGATTCTGTTCGACGCGCTTGAGCCGGACTGGCTTGAACAGGTCAGAGCGCTTGGCGCAGTTGGCGTCGTCTGCAACGCAGATCGCCTTGATGCGGCAACGGCCGCTGAGGTCAAACGGCTCGACTTCGGGCTCGCCGCTTACACCGAAAACGATCCGCTACGCGCGCGGCAACTCTTCGACTTTGGTGTCGATTCAGTGATCACCGATCGTCCCGATCTCGTTACCGCGGCATCCTGACCGTTGCGCCTGATTGCGCGAGGCGCGGCAGTGCATGGCCGGCAGGGGCTTTCAGTTACAATCACGGGCTTTCCAGTTAACGAATCGCGCCAGCGCGCGAACACCGCACGGAACGCCATGAAAAGCGCAGAGATCCGCCGCCAGTTCCTCGAGTTCTTCGCCTCCAAGGGCCACCAGATCGTTTCATCCAGCTCGCTGGTGCCGGGGGACGACCCGACCTTGCTCTTTACCAATGCCGGGATGAACCAGTTCAAGGACGTATTCCTCGGTTTCGACAAGCGGCCCTACACCCGTGCGACCACGGCGCAGAAGTGCGTACGTGCCGGTGGCAAGCACAACGACCTTGAAAATGTTGGCTACACCGCCCGCCACCACACCTTCTTCGAGATGCTGGGCAACTTCAGCTTCGGCGATTACTTCAAGCGCGATGCGATCAAGTACGCCTGGGAGTTGCTGACTGAGGTCTACAAGCTGCCGTCCGAGAAGCTGTGGGTCACGGTGTATGCCGAGGACGACGAGGCCTACGACATCTGGACGAAGGAAGTCGGCGTGCCGGCCGAACGGGTGATCCGAATCGGCGATAACAAGGGCGCTCGCTATGCATCCGACAACTTCTGGATGATGGGTGACACCGGCCCGTGCGGCCCGTGCACCGAGATCTTCTACGACCACGGCGAGCAGATCTGGGGCGGCCCACCGGGAAGCCCGGACGAAGACGGCGACCGATATATTGAGATCTGGAACAACGTGTTCATGCAGTTCAACCGCGACGAGGCCGGCGTGATGCACCCGCTGCCCAAGCCCAGCGTGGATACTGGCATGGGCCTCGAGCGCATCTCGGCAGTGCTTCAGAATGTGCATACCAACTATGAGATCGACCTGTTCCAGAGCCTGATCAAGGCGGCTGCGCGCGAAACCCATAGCGCGGACATGGACAGCCCGTCGCTCAAGGTTTTGGCCGATCACATCCGCGCATGCTCGTTTCTGATCGCTGATGGTGTGATTCCGGGTAACGCCGGTCGCGGCTATGTGCTACGCCGGATCATTCGCCGCGCGATCCGCCATGGCTACAAACTCGGCCGCGCACCGC
>JAJZLD010000026.1 GCA_021803785.1 Pseudomonadota bacterium
CGTGCCCACTCTTGTCGAGATTGTCGGCCGCTTCGGCGGCCGCGTCGTTGGTGACGGCGAAACCGTAGTCAGTCAAGTTGGCAGTTTGGAGTCAGCGAAAGCAGGCCAGATCGCGTTTCTCGCCAGTTCAAAGTATCGCAAGGCGCTGGCGACAACAGCGGCGTCAGCGGTGGTCTTGCCCCCTGCGGCAGAGTCGGCGAGCGAACTGCCGAGGATCATCGTCGACCAACCCTATTTGTACTTTGCGCGCCTAGCACAATTTTTCAACCCAACGCCCAAACCGGATGCAGGAATCCACCCGTCGGCGGTCGTCGAGTCTGCGATTCCATCGTCGGTGAGTGTCGGCCCGTTCGCTTATGTTGGCCCGCGGTGCGAAATTGGTGAGCACGTGGTCATCGGCCCCGGCTGTGTTGTGGAGGCGGGCTCGAAGATTGGCGACCATTCGTTGCTGTACGGAAACGTCAGCATTTATCGCGAGACGGTGATTGGGCAGCGTTGCATTATTCATTCTGGCGCCGTCATTGGTGGCGACGGTTTCGGATATGCCAGGGAGCGGTCTGGGGCCTGGGTGAAGATTCCCCAGATTGGCCGGGCGGTGCTTGGCGATGATGTGGAGGTTGGAGCCAATACGACCATTGATCGTGGCGCGCTCGACGACACCGTGGTTGGAAACGGTGTGAAGCTGGACAACATGGTGCAGATCGCCCACAACGTCAAACTGGGTGAGCACACGGCAATGGCCGGCTGCTCTGGTGTTGCGGGCAGCACTGTGGTCGGGGCCCGCGTGATGGTGGGTGGTCAGGCGGGCATAAATGGCCATATTGAAGTGGCCAGCGATACCGTGGTGTCGTCCCGCACCTTGATCAGCAAGACAGTCAAAGAACCTGGTATCTACACCTCTGCCATGCCGGCGATGCCGCATGACGAGTGGATGAAAAGCGCAGCCCACTTCAGACACCTCGATGCGCTGGTGACGAGGCTACGTGAACTAGAAAAGCGCATTGCTGAACTGGAGAGGAAGCCTTGAGCATCATGGAAATCGGCGAGGTCATGGAGTACCTGCCGCATCGTTACCCGTTTCTGCTGATCGACCGCGTCATTGAAATGACATCGGGAGAGTCGATCAAGGCGATCAAGAACGTGACGATCAACGAACCGTTTTTTACCGGACATTTCCCGCATTTTCCGGTGATGCCAGGGGTACTCGTGATCGAAGCGATGGCGCAGGCGGCGGCTATCCTGTCCTACAAGTCGCGCGATATGAAGCCGGACTGCAACACCGTTGCATACTTTGCCGGTATCGATAATGTTCGCTTCAAGCGCCCTGTGGTGCCGGGTGATCAACTGGTTCTTGATGTTCATCTGGTCAAGAATAAAGGTGATCTTTGGAAGTATCGTGGTGTTGCAAACGTCGAAGGCCTGCCGGTGGCTGAGGCCGATTTGACGTGCTTCTTCAAGAGGCTGAAATGATTCATCCGACTGCAATCGTTCATCCTGGCGCTTGCATCGCTGAAGGGGTCGAGATCGGCCCCTTTTCCATTATTGGCGAGCATGTCGAGATCGGTGCCGGAACCCGCGTGGGACCGCATGTGGTCATTACCGGACATACACGCATCGGTCGCGACAACAGGATCTTCCAGTTCTGCTCGCTCGGCGAAATGCCGCAGGACAAGAAGTATGGTGGAGAGCCGACCCAACTTGAGATCGGTGACCGGAATACGATTCGCGAATACTGCAATTTCAATACCGGTACCGTGCAGGATGCCGGCGTAACCCGCATCGGCGATGATAACTGGGTGATGGCATCAGTCCATATCGGTCATGATTGTCAGATTGGGAACAAGACAATCATGGCGAATAACGTGACACTGGCCGGCCATGTAACAGTGGGCGACTGGGCAATCCTTGGCGGCATGACCGCGGTGCATCAGTTTGCACGAATCGGTGCGCACAGCATGTGCGGCGGCGGTACGATTCTGCTGCAAGACTTGCCGCCTTACGTCATGGCGTCCGGTAACCCGGCCTCGACGCATGGCACGAACAGCGAGGGGCTTCGTCGTCGCGGATTTTCCGCCGAGGCGATCTCTGCAATCAAACGCGCTTACAAGACGATTTATCGTTCCGGGCTTACCCTTGATGAAGCGCGCAAGCAACTTGCCGAAGCCACTGTCGCTACGCCGGAACTGCAGCCGCTACTTGATTTCATTTCTGCGTCCGGACGCGGCATCGTTCGCTGATGGTGACCTGTATCGCGATGGTCGCTGGCGAGGCGTCCGGCGACCAGCTTGGTAGTCGCTTGATTGCTGCTATCCGGCGGCACCTGCCCGATGCTCGGTTTGTTGGCATTGGTGGGCCGGGCATGCAGCGTGAGGGTATGGAATCATGGTTCCCGTCTGAGCGTTTGGCCGTCAATGGCATTGGCGACGCGCTTCGGCGCCTGCCCGAGCTTCTCTGGATTCGGCGACAGCTCTTGGCTCGGATCAAAGCCGAGCAGCCCGCGATTTTCATCGGGATTGATGCGCCGGATTTCAATTTGGGCGTTGAGCGCCGCGTGAAGGCGATGCGCATTCCGACGGTGCATTACGTTAGTCCCTCGGTGTGGGCGTGGCGAGGCGGGCGGGTCAAGAAGATCCGCAAGTCCGCGGACCATATCCTTTGCCTTTTTCCTTTTGAGCCAGAGCTTTACGAACGCGCGGGCGTGGCCGCTACCTTTGTCGGGCATCCGCTCGCCGATGAGTTTGCGCTAGAGCCGGACCGTGTCGGCGTTCGCGAGCGCCTTTGCTTACCGCTCGACGCGAAGATCGTTGCCGTGCTGCCCGGCAGTCGAAATGGCGAGGTGAGCCGCCTCGCAGCGGACTTCGTGGGCGCGGCAATTCGGATTCACGAGGCACGGCCCGAGGTGCGTTTCCTGGTACCTCTGGTGACGCGCGATACACGCACGATGTTTGAACAAGCCATGCATGAGGCGTCTTTGGGGCCAGATTTTCCGATGACGTTGATGTTCGGACACAGTCATGATGCGATGATCGCGTCCGATGTTGTCATGCTTGCGAGCGGAACCGCCACGCTGGAGGCTGCGTTCCTCAAGCGGCCGATGGTCATCGCGTACAAGATGGCGGGTTGGACCTTCTCGATCGTCAAACGGATGATGTATCTGCCTTACGTTGGCCTGCCGAATATTTTATGTCGCGAGTTCGTCGTGCCGGAATATCTGCAGGAAGACTGCGAGCCGACTAAGTTGGCCAACGCGGTCTTGAAGTGGCTTGATGATGCTGACAGCGTTGTCGCGCTCCAGAAACGTTTCATGGGCCTCCATTTGAGCCTTCGCCAGGACAACGCGAGCCGCGCAGCCGAGGCCATCATGAGTCTGATCGGTCGAGGGCGCCGGTGAGCCTGCCTGCGCGGCCAAGTGGGTACCTTGCGGGCGTTGATGAGGCTGGGCGCGGGCCGCTTTGCGGCGCAGTTGTAGCGGCAGCGGTGATTCTTGATCCATCACGCCCGATTGAAGGTCTCAACGATTCGAAGAAACTCACGGCGAAGAAACGCGACGCCCTCGCACTGCTGATTCGTCAGCGAGCGCTGGCTTGGTGTGTTGCGGAGGCATCTCCCGAGGAAATCGATCGTTTGAATATCCTTGGCGCGACAATGCTTGCCATGCAACGCGCGGTGAAGGGGCTTGCGATCTTGCCGGACGCGGTGTGGGTGGATGGCAACCGCTGTCCTCAGCTAAATTGCGCGACGCAGGCTATCGTTTCAGGCGATGCGCTCGTTGAGGAGATTTCGGCCGCGTCTATTCTGGCCAAGACGGTGCGCGATGCGCAGATGCAGTCGCTTGACGCACAGTACCCGGCGCTTGGCCTTGCCAAGCACAAGGGCTACCCCACGGCCGCGCATATCGCGGCGCTGCGTAAGCATGGGGTGCCCGATTTTTACCGACGCAGTTATGCACCCGTCCGCGAAATTCTTGCGCAGGACGAACTGTTCTAGGTGTCAAGCGGCACCGCTTTGCGCTGATCGAGACCGAGCCTGTGCATACGATCAACCCAATCAGTTCCCGCGAGAATCCTGTCGTCAAGCGCTTTCGGCGTTTGGGCGAATCGTCGCGAGCGCGTCGGGAAGAACGACTGGCGCTGATTGATGGCGCGCATCTGATCGCCGCTGCGATGGATGCAGGCTGGCGATTTGGCGACATTCTGGTTGCAGAATCCGCTCGCAATTCCGATGAGGTTCTGCGCTTGTTGGCGCGTTCAACGGGCGTGTCGAGCTACCTGCTACCCGACGCATTGTTCCGCCAGTTGAGCCCGGTCGAGACACCGTCCGGTTTGCTCGCGAGTGTTCATTGGCAAGAACCTGAGACGCCTCCGGAGCCGACTACGGACTGGCTGGTGCTCGACGGCGTGCAAGATGCTGGAAACGTCGGCACCATGATGCGCACGGCGGCTGCAACAGGCGTAAAGGAAGTCATTCTCGGGCCGGGGTGCGCGCAAGCGTGGGGACCTAAGGTGCTGCGGGCAGCAATGGGGGCGCATTTCGTTGTCCGGATCCATAGCGTGGCCGATCTGCCCACGCTGTTGCGCGCTTATCCGGGCCGCGTTGCCGCCACGCGATTGGACGGTGCACAGTCCTTGTTTGAAACGGATTTGCGAATGCCCACGGCCTGGCTATTTGGAGCCGAAGGGCAGGGGCTCTCTGCCCCTGTGGCAGCGACGGCGCGACTGGGTATCTTGATCCCGATGGCGCAGGGCATCGAATCGCTCAACGTAGCCGCCGCTGCGGCGGTCTGCTTGTTCGAGCAGCGCCGGCAGCGCTTGCTCCCCGATTAGTAGCCGTTCTTGTCGATGCGGATGTCCTGGATGATCTTCGCAGAGATCTCCTCAATCGAGCGCGCCGTCGAATCAATGAAGGGAATTTGCTCCCTGCGCATCAGCCGCATCGCCGCCTCGATCTCGAACTTGCAGTTTTCAACTGATGCATAAACGCTGTTGGGCCGCCGCTCTTGCCGGATCTGGGACAAACGCTCCGGCGTGATCGTCAGCCCAAAGAGCTTGGTGCGGTGCTTGGATAGTTCTTGCGGCAGGCGGTTGCGTTCGAAGTCTTCGGGAATAAGCGGGTAGTTGGCGGCTTTCACGCCGAACTGCATCGCCAGATAGAGGCTGGTTGGCGTCTTTCCTGAGCGCGACACGCCCACCAGGATTACGTCAGCGTCTTCCAGATTCTCGTGCGAGACACCGTCGTCGTGCGACAGCGTGAAGTTGATTGCGTCAATCCGTTGCGTGTAGCTGCGCGAGTCGGCGCCGCCGTGAAAACGCCCGATGGTGTGGGCGGACTTCATTCCTAATTCCATCTCCAGTGGTTCGATGAAGGTCAGGAACAGATCGACGAACTGTGCCTCGGCTTGGCGCAGCGTACCGGCCGTGACCTGGTTGACGAGCGTCGAGAAGACGATCGGCTTCACCCCGTCTCGCCGCGCTGCATCATTGATGCGGAAGATCGCGTCCTTGGCTTTGTCGTCTGAGTCGATGAAGGGCATGCGGACATGGCGAAAGCGCATTTCCGGAAACTGGGAGAGCAGGCTGTGCCCAAGGGTTTCCGATGTGATCCCGGTGCCATCCGAGATGAAGAAAACGGTGCGAGTAGGGCGCTGTTGAATGGACACGGCAAGCTCCGGGATCAGGGAAAACGTCGATGCGGTGCAGCAAGATTGCTGTCTAGAATGGGATTTTCCCTGCAACACCCATAACTGACAACGAAAGGGCCGCACAATGACGCGCTACGTCATACCGTTCGAATCGCTGCGCATGACGGACGTCCACGAGGTTGGGGGCAAGAATGCCTCGTTGGGCGAAATGATCAGCCAGCTTGCTGCCTCGCACGTTCGCGTTCCGGGCGGCTTTGCCACCACAGCGGCGGCTTACCGCGAGTTTCTCGCACATAACGGCCTCGCGGCGCGTATCAACGCACTGCTTGATGGTCTTGACGTCGACGATGTCGATGCTCTGGTGAGCGCGGGGGCGCAGATCCGGGGCTGGATCGTCGACACACCGTTTCCGGCGATGCTGGAAAGCGAAATCAAGACGCACTACGAACGCCTCGCGAGTGAAGGGGAGGGGTCGTTCGCAGTGCGTTCTTCGGCCACCGCTGAGGATCTGCCGGACGCGTCGTTTGCTGGCCAGCAGGAATCCTTCCTGAATGTTCACGGCTACGAGAACATTCTCCATGCGATCAAGGAGGTGTTCGCGTCGCTCTACAACGACCGCGCGATTGCTTATCGGGTGCACAAGGGATTCGTGCATGCAGACGTAGCACTGTCTGCCGGCGTGCAGCGCATGGTGCGTTCGGATCTCGGTGCCTCGGGCGTGATGTTTACGCTGGATACCGAGTCAGGATTCAAGGATGCCGTATTCATCACCGCAGCCTACGGCCTGGGTGAAACCGTCGTACAGGGGGCGGTCAACCCCGACGAGTTTTACGTGCACAAGCCGATGCTCGAAGCGGGCAAACCGGCGATCGTGCGTCGCAACCTCGGGTCAAAGCTGATCAAGATGGTGTTCACCGAATCCCGCGCGGCGGGCCGCTCAACGCGTATCGAAGACGTGGCCGAGCAGGATCGGAATCGCTTTTCCATCACCGATGCAGATGTGCTCGAACTGGCGCGCTACGCGGCGATCATTGAAAAGCATTATGGACGTCCGATGGACATCGAGTGGGGCAAGGACGGCGTCGATGGCAAGCTATACATCCTGCAGGCGCGCCCTGAGACAGTGAAGTCGCAGACATCCGGCCATGTGATGGAAAAGTACCGCATCAAGCAGCACGGCAAGGTCGTGTGCACCGGCCGCGCGATCGGTCAGAAGATCGGTGCCGGCGTTGTGCGCATCGTTTCCGATGCGTCGCAGATGAACCGCGTTCAGGCGGGCGACATCCTGGTCACGGATATGACCGACCCGAATTGGGAACCGGTCATGAAACGCGCCTCGGCGATCGTCACGAATCGTGGCGGTCGCACCTGCCATGCCGCAATCATCGCGCGGGAATTGGGCATCCCGGCAATCGTCGGGTGCGGTGATGCCACCGAAGTGCTCACCGAAGGGGAGTCCGCTACCGTGTCGTGCGCCGAAGGCGATACGGGCTATGTGTATCGCGGCCGCCTTGAGTTCGAAGTGGTTACGCGGGATACCGGCCATCTGCCGGATATCCCGGTCAAGATCATGATGAACGTCGGCAACCCTGAGCTTGCGTTCGAATTCGCGCAGATTCCGAATGCAGGCGTGGGTCTTGCGCGGCTGGAGTTCGTCATCAACAACATGATCGGCATCCACCCGAAGGCGGTACTGGATGTCGCACAGGTGCCAGCGAGTCTGCGCGACGAAATTCTTCGGCGTGCCCGTGGTTACGCCACGCCACGCCAGTTCTTCATCGAAAAGCTGGTCGAGGGTGTCGCCACGATCGCTGCGGCGTTCTGGCCAAAGCCCGTGATCGTGCGACTGTCCGATTTCAAGTCGAATGAGTATCGCAAGCTTCTCGGTGGCGATATCTACGAGCCTGAAGAGGAAAACCCAATGCTGGGTTTCCGTGGCGCCTCGCGCTACATCGCGAATTCGTACCGCGAATGCTTCGAGCTTGAATGCATTGCCATGCGGCGCGTACGGGACGAGTTGGGGCTGACCAACGTGCAGTTGATGGTGCCGTTCGTACGCACGGTAGCTGAGGCGAAGGGGGTGGTGGATCTGCTCGCCGAGAATGGGTTGCGCCGTGGCGCTAACGATCTCAAACTCGTGATGATGTGCGAGATCCCATCGAACGCCTTGCTGGCTGAGGAGTTCCTCGCGCATTTCGATGGTTTCTCGATCGGGTCGAACGATCTGACTCAGCTTACGCTCGGGCTGGATCGCGATTCGGGACTCGTGGCGCATGCCTTTGATGAACGCGACGCGGCGGTCAAGGCTCTGCTCAAGATGGCGATCAACACGGCTAACCGACTCGGAAAATACGTTGGGATCTGCGGGCAGGGGCCGTCAGACCATGCGGATTTCGCCGAATGGCTGATGGACGAAGGCATTCAATCGATCTCACTGAACCCCGATACGGTACTCGATACCTGGTTGCAACTTGCTGAGCACCGCAAGCACTGACTTACCTTGCGCGCACAAAAAACGGCGGGGATACCCGCCGTTTTCTTTATGCGCGCTTGTCGCGAACAAGGCGTTGTTTTTCGCGCTCCCAGTCGCGCTCCTTCTCCGACTCGCGCTTGTCGAACATCTTCTTGCCTTTACCGAGGCCGATCGTCATCTTGATGCGACCTTTCGTGAAATGAAGGTCCAGCGGTACCAGCGCATAGCCCGCACGTTCGGTCTTGCCGATCAGGCGCGAAATCTCGGCTTCGTGCAGCAGCAGCTTTCGCGTGCGCACAGGATCCGGCTTGATGTGGGTGGACGCCGACTGCAGCGGGCTAATGTGCATCCCGATCACGAAGATCTCGGCGTCACGCACGATTACGTACGCTTCCTTGATTTGCACGCGTCCGGCACGAATCGCTTTCACCTCCCAACCTTCAAGCGCCATGCCGGCCTCGAAGCGCTCTTCGATGAAATAGTCGTGTGTGGCCTTGCGGTTGTCGATGATGCTCATGTGCGTGCAGGATGCCCGTTACGGTGTGACCCGTTAAAATGCAAGATTCTACCAATACGGCAATCGCGTCGCCCTACTCATGGCGGAAGTCCGCAAACTTGTCTTTCTTGAATTCACGCCAGCCCAGATCTTTGAACTGGTTGACGGCGTCGAAGACTATCCGCTCTTTCTGCCGTGGTGTGAGGGGGCAGAGGTGCTTGGACGTACGGACGAGCAAACCTCCGCACGCTTGCATGTGAATTACCACGGCATCAAGACAAATTTCGCGACCGAGAACAGGAAGGACTTTCCGCGCCGCATGGATATCCGCCTGGTGGAGGGGCCGTTCCATCATCTCGAAGGAGACTGGGTCTTCACGCCGCTGGGGGATAGCGCCTGCAAGGTCGAGTTCCGGCTGATCTACGAGTTCTCGAACAAACTGATCGAAAAGGCGGTTGGGCCTGTGTTTCATCATATTGCGAACACTTTTGTCGACGCGTTCGTCAAGCGTGCCGAACAAATTTTGAAGAAGGCTGGCAGTGACTGACTCGATTCATGTTGAAGTGCTCTACGCCCACCAACACAAGGCCGACCTTGTGCGAGTGAATCTGCCCCAGGGAAGTACGTTGCAGCAGGCGATTGACGCGTCCGGATTGCTTCAGAAGCATCCCGAAATCAATCTCGCGGTGAACAAGGTGGGTGTGTTCGGCAAGCTCTGCAAGGCCGATACAGTGCTGCGCGACCGCGACCGCGTGGAAATATACCGCCCTCTGATTGCTGATCCGAAAGAGGTCCGGCGCAAGCGAGCCGAGGATGGCAAGGTGATGAAGAAAGGTGGCGGCGAGGCCTGAACGAAAACAGGGCCTTTCGGCCCCGTTCTTGCGTCACAGCGATGAAGTCAGCGGCAGTCTTTGTCGAGTTGTGCCTTCATCTTTGATAGCTCTGAGGCGATCTGTTCGTCACTGAGGAGTACGCGCTCGCCACCCTCGTGAGTCGCGATGCGCCCCCCTTGCTCGAACAGCGCAATGCGATTGCGCAGGTTGCTGCACGCTTCGTCTTTACTCGCCTTGCGCGCGGCTTGTTCGGCATTCTTCTTTTCAGCGTCGCCTTGTTTGGCCTGGCGCTCCTTGAAAGCGCGCTCCGCCTTGGATATATCCGCTGATGAACTGCCGGCAATATTCGGCGCCGCAGAGCGGATGAGCTTTGCATCCACATCGGCCGGAGCTCTGTCCGAGTAGTGCACCTGGCCGTTCTTGTCCTTCCATGTGTAGACCTCACTTGCAAACACGTTGTTGCCTTGAAGGGTGAGGGCCAGATACAGCGCAATCGTCAGGTGCTTCATGCAAGCGCTCCGGGAAGCCGTTGATTTGCCGGCAAATACGGCATCCCGCTATAATACGTATTTGCCCGAAAGGATGACAGCCATGCGACTCGTCAGGAAAGCGCTGACGTTCGACGACGTCCTTCTCGTCCCCGCACACTCCACGGTTCTGCCCCGCGATGTCAGCCTTGCAACGCAGCTGACCCGCAACATCCGCCTGAACATCCCGCTCGTGTCCGCTGCCATGGATACGGTGACCGAAGCACGCCTCGCAATTGCCCTCGCACAGGAAGGTGGCATCGGTATTGTTCACAAGAACCTGAGCCCGCGCGATCAGGCCCGAGAAGTAGCCAAGGTCAAGCGTTTTGAGTCCGGCGTGCTCAAAGATCCGATCACCGTTCCGCCGACGATGAGCGTGCGCGATGTGATTGCTGTCACTCGCCAGCACCGCATCTCTGGTTTGCCAGTGGTCGAAGGCAAGCACGTGGTCGGCATCGTGACCAACCGCGATCTGCGTTTTGAGATGCAGTATGACCAGCCTGTGTCGGCAATCATGACGCCGCGCGAGCGCCTGGTTTCGGTGAAGGAAGGCGCGTCGGTTGAAGAGGCGAAGGCGCTGATGCACAAGCATCGCCTTGAGCGGGTGCTAGTGCTGAACGATGCTGGTGAGCTTTGCGGCCTGATGACTGTGAAAGACATCTTGAAGTCGACCGAACATCCGCTGGCCGCCAAGGACAACTTTGGCCGCCTGTTGGTGGGTGCCGCCATTGGCGTTGGTGCTGGCACTGAGGAGCGCGCAGAGTTGCTTGTGGAAGCTGGCGTCGATGTGATCATCGTCGATACCGCGCACGGCCACTCGCAGGGCGTGCTCGAACGCGTCAACTGGGTCAAGAAGAACTTTCCGAACGTGCAGGTGATCGGCGGCAACATCGCCACTGGCGATGCAGCGCGCGCGCTGGTTGATAACGGCGCGGACGGCGTGAAGGTGGGTATCGGCCCGGGCTCGATCTGCACGACGCGGATCGTCGCTGGCGTGGGTGTTCCGCAGATCACGGCGGTTGATAATGTATCTAGCGCGTTGGCAGGCACGGGCGTGCCGCTGATCGCCGACGGTGGCATCCGTTTCTCGGGCGATATCGCCAAGGCAATTGCTGCGGGTGCTTCCTGCGTCATGCTCGGTGGACTGTTCGCTGGTACCGAGGAGGCGCCGGGTGAGACGGTGCTTTACCAAGGGCGCTCGTACAAGAGCTACCGTGGCATGGGCTCCCTAGGTGCGATGCAGCAGGGCTCCAGCGATCGCTATTTCCAGGACAACGAAGGCAACGCCGAAAAACTGGTGCCGGAAGGTATCGAGGGTCGGGTGCCGTACAAGGGTGCCGTGACCGCGGTGATTCACCAGTTGTTGGGCGGTTTGCGTTCGTCGATGGGCTATGTGGGCTGCGCCTCGATTGCCGACATGCATCAACGTGCTGAGTTTGTAGAAATCACGTCGGCGGGCATGCGCGAATCGCATGTCCACGATGTGCAGATTACGAAAGAAGCACCGAACTACCATATCGACTGAGTTAGGTCGATGAAGTTTACGCGCGAGGGGTAAGGCGGGAGCCTTGCCCCTCGCGCATTCGAGTGCGGTACCCAACTCCAAAGCCCACCATGCACGACAAGATCCTGATTCTCGATTTCGGCTCCCAGGTCACACAACTCATCGCACGGCGCGTGCGTGAGGCGAACGTCTATTGCGAAATTCACCCCTGCGATGTTTCCGATGACTTCGTCCGCGGCTTTGGTGCCAAGGGCGTGATCTTGTCCGGCAGCCATATGTCGGCCTACGAAGAGGCCAACGATAAGGCCCCGTCAGCGGTGTTCGAACTCGGCGTGCCTGTCTTCGGCATTTGCTACGGCATGCAGACGATGGCTCAACAACTGGGTGGCAAGGTGGAGCCGGGTACCGTTCGCGAATTCGGTTACGCCGAGGTCCGCGCACACGGCCATACCAAGTTGCTCGACGGAATCGAGGATTTCCGCACGGTCGAAGGCCACGGCATGCTCAAGGTGTGGATGAGTCATGGCGACAAGGTCACCGAGTTGCCGCCGGGCTTCAAGCTGATGGCCTCGACCGAATCGTGTCCGGTTGCGGCGATGGCTGACGAGGATCGCCGCTTCTACGCCGTCCAATTCCATCCTGAGGTGACGCATACGCTGCAGGGTGCCGAAATCATCAACCGCTTCGTGCGCGATATCTGTGGCGCGAAGGCGGACTGGATCATGAGCGACTACATCGCCGAAGCGGTCGAGAAGATCCGCGCGCAGGTGGGCAATGAGGAAGTGATCCTCGGTCTCTCGGGCGGCGTCGATTCCTCCGTTGCGGCGGCGCTACTGCATCGCGCGATCGGCGATCAGCTGACTTGCGTGTTCGTCGACCATGGCCTTCTGCGCCTCAATGAAGCCGAGATGGTGATGGATATGTTCGCGCGCAACATGGGTGTGAAGGTAATCCATGTGGACGCGACGGCGCAGTTCATGGGCAAGCTGGCTGGTGTGACCGACCCCGAAGCCAAGCGGAAGATCATCGGCAAGGAATTTGTTGAAGTCTTTCAGCGCGAATCGGCAAAGCTCTCAAACGCCAGGTGGCTCGCGCAGGGCACGATCTACCCGGACGTGGTGGAGTCTGGTGGCGCGAAATCAAAGAAGGCCACCACGATCAAGAGCCACCACAACGTGGGTGGGCTGCCGGATACGCTGCACCTCAAGTTGCTAGAACCGCTGCGCGAATTGTTCAAGGACGAAGTGCGTGCACTTGGCATCGCGCTGGGTCTGCCGCACAACATGGTCTATCGCCACCCGTTCCCTGGGCCTGGCCTCGGCGTCCGGATCCTTGGCGAAGTGAAGAAGGAATACGCCGATTTGCTGCGTCGTGCGGATGCGATCTTCATTGAAGAACTGCACAAGACCGTCGATGAGAACTCGGGCAAAACTTGGTATGAACTTACCAGCCAGGCCTTCGCGGTTTTCCTGCCGGTCAAGAGCGTCGGCGTGATGGGTGACGGACGGACTTACGATTACGTCGTCGCGTTGCGTGCGGTTCAGACCCATGACTTCATGACAGCACATTGGGCGCATCTGCCATACGAATTGCTTGGTCGTGTGTCGAACCGCATCATCAACGAAGTCCGTGGCATCAATCGTGTCGTCTACGACGTTTCCGGCAAGCCGCCGGCGACGATCGAGTGGGAATGACCGCGTTACCGCCCGCGCAGCGACAATGAGGAGAACCGGGGGTGCAAGGGCGGGCCAGCTCGCACTGGCGGACTTTGCAACGTCATCCAAGCTGGTTGCGCACGACAACGTGTTCTTCGCGCGTCAGCCGTCATCGGATGTGATCCCGGCGATCAGGGCGGCCGCGCAGGTAGTCTGTAGCGGGTGTCGAATCTCAGGTCGGATGCGGCGGGTTGATCGGCAACACGTCTCACTGCGGGGTTCAAGGATCCCGGCGGATCGATTTGATGTGCTCGCAACACCGCAATGCGGGTTGCCGCTCAGATCAGTCGAAATGCGGTTGTCTGTGCACGTTATTGAGCCGATTTTCTGATCGCGCGCGTTTCTGCTGATTCGCAACCGGGTGCTGCCCAGGCGCCCTAGTAAATTCTCGGTCGCTGGCCGCTCTGCGGCTGACGACGGGATATGGGAGACTTCAATGGCCATTCCCGCTTTCTTCCTGCGTCTATTGCCGGGCGCGCTGCTGCGCTTCGCTGAACGGCTGCGCTTCCCGCAGCTCTTTCTGTTTACGTTGGGGCTGTTCGTTTTCGATCTGTTGATTCCAGACTTCATCCCGTTCGTCGATGAGTTGCTGCTGGCGCTGGGCACGCTGCTGCTCGGCTCCTTACGCAAGCGGCGGGAACCGAACGCGCCGACAACAGAACGATGAATCAAGACGCTTTGTTTGACGCCGCGGATGAAGCTTTCATGCGCGAGGCGCTCGTGCTCGCACGACAGGCAGCGGATGCAGGCGAAGTGCCGGTCGGTGCTCTGGTTGTGTTGGATGGGCGCGTCGTCGGCCGCGGCTTCAATCAGCCCATTCTCGCCAACGACCCGACCGCGCACGCAGAGGTGATGGCGCTGCGCGACGCTGGGCAGAAGCTTAGGAACTACCGTATGCCGGGCACGACGCTCTATGTAACGCTGGAGCCGTGCTTGATGTGCACCGGTGCAATCTTTCACGCGCGCGTTGAACGCATCGTATTTGGTGCAACAGATCCAAAGACGGGCGTGGCTGGAAGCGTGATGGATCTTTATGCTCAGACGCAGTTGAACCACCATGCCGGCATCCGCGGCGGCTTGCTGGCTAGCGAATGCGGCGCAATGCTTTCTGCCTTCTTTGCGGCGCGCCGCAAGCGCCGCGATATCAATTGAGGCGACGCCCGCTATGGCCTGTTTTGGTTTCTTCGCGCCCTCTGGCTTCATTCGCGATGCTCAGGCCGTCGAGCGCGCGGCCGAGCGCTTGCGCAGTCTTGGCCATATCGTCGTGCTCGATGAGTCGCTACTGTGCTGCGAAACCCGCTTTGCCGGTGACGACGCTACTCGGCTGGCGGCGATAGAGCGCATCGCAGCAGATTCTCGAGTCGACGTTGCTGTTGCGCTACGCGGCGGCTACGGGCTGACCCGCTTGCTCGATCGCATCGATTTCGCGCGCCTGGCCGCTAGCGGCAAGGTGTGGGTCGGACACAGTGACTTCACGGCATTTCAATGTGGTTTGCTGCGTGCTGGTGGCGTTAGCCTGCACGGGCCGATGGTGGTATCCGATTTTGGGGCGGAATCAGTGAGTGATTTCACCTTTGAACACTTTGGTCGGATGCTCGAAACCGGACATGACGGGCTGCGAATCGATGTGGAACAGGGGTGGTGTGGTGCGCTTGAGGGTCCTCTGTGGGGCGGCAACCTGAGCATGCTGGCGCATCTGGTCGGCACACCTTGGATGCCCGTGGTTGATGGTGGCATCCTCTACCTCGAAGATGTGGCCGAGCCGCCGTTCCGGATCGAACGCATGCTGCATCAACTCTATTTTTCCGGCGTACTCGACCGTCAGCGCGCCCTGCTGTTGGGTGACTTTGGCGGCTACCGTCCCGGCGCCACCGATAACGGCTTTGATTTCGATGCGATGGTGCGTTACCTGCGCGAGCGATTCGATGTGCCGATATTGACCGGCCTGCCTTTTGGTCATGTCGCGGACAAGTTGTCGCTGCCGTTTGGTGGGATCGCGGTGCTGAAAAGCGATGAGCGTGGTTGGTCCCTCGATTACCAGCTTGAAGGAGTAACGAAATCATGAACGAGCGGGCCTTTTCGGTACGCCGTGCAGATTGGGCCTGCGAGCAGCACTTGCTGAGGGTCGTTCGCACGACGGTCTTTGTCGAGGAGCAGCACGTGCCCGCCGAAATTGAGTGGGATGAGATGGATCCACTCTGTGTGCATGCACTGGCGTTTGATAGCGCGGGAGCTCCGATCGGCACTGCACGGCTTCTTCCGGATGGCCATATCGGCCGCGTTGCGGTGCTTGCCCAGTGGCGTGGCTGCGGTGTGGGACTGGCTTTGATGCGCTGGATGATCGACGCGGCGCGCGAGGCCGGGCATGCGCATGTCGCGCTGAACTCGCAGCAGAGCGCAGCGGGTTTCTATGAGCGGCTCGGGTTCCAGATCGATGGCGAAGGATTCTGGGAGGCGGGGATTCCGCACGTTCCGATGAGTTTGGCGCTGGCCACGCGCTAGATCAGTACGCGTTCGATCAGTTGAGGCTCCCCGGCCCTCGGAAACGCAACGACGGCTTGGCTTCGGGTGCTGTATCCGGGCGCAGCGATCCGGATAGCCGACAGCCAACGCTCCCACTCCTGCGGTACGCCAGTGTCGGGCAGCGACTCATCGGGTGCGAGACGGTCGTCCGAAAGCAGGGTAAACAGATCCTCGGGATCGGCGCGTCGGTCGACCGCTTCGGCGAGTGCGTTTGCGCCCCGGATCACTTTGGGCCAGGGCGTGTCAAGGCTGGCATTGGATAGAGCGTGGATGCCTGGCGCGACGCGATCCGCGCGCGCCTGCTCGCTGTTTAAGTGCCAAAGTGTTTCGCGGTCACCGACGAGCAGATTGAAGCCGTTGTATTGGTGGGCAGTGCGCTCGATATCAAGCAGGAAAGCGTCGATGTGCTGTGCCCGTAAGGCTGCTGCGACGATCTCTCCTCGGCTGCGCGTATCGCGTTGCTGCCGCAAGGGCGCACGGATGTTCGTCAGTGCAGCGAAGCGGCCATTTCGTGTGATGCCCAACCAGGTTCCGCCTGCGCGCAAATCCCTGCCAGCGTAGATGCGAGGTTCATCGGGCCACCAATGCGCAGCCTGTGTCGGGCGATCATGAAACTCGTCTCGGTTTGCTGCGACCAGAAGCGGAAAGTCGGGGTGCGTTTGCCAGGCCAGGAGAATCAGGCACACGTTGGTGCTTCCAGTGGCACGAAGTGCTCCACATGCATTGCACCGCCGACGATGAATTCAGCAAGGCCACTGTTTGCAACAGCGTGCTCGCGTGCTGCAAGGAGCACGGAGGCTGAGGTCACGTCTTCGTAGACCTCCATCCAGGTATCGGGATCGTCGGCCCGGCGCATCAGACGGGCATGACGCGCATGCGGGGCGAGCGAGGCGAGCAGTGCGTGCGCCAGCACCGACGCCGTGTCGTCGGCGCCAGGCTGGATCCGGTAGTAGATGTAGAGGTGGCTCACAGCGTCTTGGGGCTTGAGCTTGGTGCGCTTGTTACGAGACCGTGTAGGGCAGGGGCCCGAACTTCAGCAGCGGGCCGCTCGGCGTAGCGTGATGCACTTCGTTGGCCTCGCGGCTCGAGAGCTGCACTACGGCCAGCACTTCATAGCCGACGTCCGGCGCGGGCGTCGCGGTGACGATCTTGCCGCAGGACTGTTCGCCCAAATCGGGCGCAAAAAGATCGTCTCCGGCTCGTGGCGGTTCATCGCTTGCCACCTGCGCGCGGAACCTCAACGCCTTCGTGG
>JAJZLD010000317.1 GCA_021803785.1 Pseudomonadota bacterium
GCGACAAGGTGATGCACAATGCTCCATGCGGTCCCGGTAGCCGCCAGTGGATACATAGATGTCGGACAGGTGATCCACAAAGCCAGAGAGCATCGCCTTGAGCCGCTCCTGCGCGTCTGTCAGGCTTTTCTTCAGCACACCTTGCTTGATGATCACATCGCGCAGGCGCTTGCCCATCTCGTCAATCGCATCGCGATCGAGTGGGCCGTTGGTGACCTGCAGCACCCCCTCGACCTGGCCGTGTACCCAGGCATCGTCGGCGACCAGATCCCCGATGTTCTCGATAATGAGCTGCAGCAGCCTAAGCAGCGCCTGGCGGATGCCAGCCTGATCCCTCACGACCCATTCGACCTTGTAGGCGAAGGCGCGTAGCCGCTTTGTAAAACTGTCGGCGTCGAAGTCCTTGCTCGGTTGGCGTAGCGCTGTCGCAAGTTCGCCCGCCATCGAGTTCAACTCAGGAGTTTCGATCAGCAAACCACCAATTGCCTCTTCCAGCACTTGTGCGATCAAACGGCGCACATCAAGGCTGTCGGCCAGACTCGCCGACTGCGCGATCGACGTGGCGGTGGCCGCGGCGAGTCCCTTGGTCGCGTCGGCGGCAGCGGCTACATCGTCGCCGGAGGTGGCCTGCTCGGCAGGCGCATCGACGAGTTGGATCGGGTCGGCGGTGCTCTCTGTCGCCCATCCGCGAACCAGACCCTGCAATCGGTTGAACAACTGTTGTGGGTCAGCTTGGCTTGAGCTCAGCACGTGTTCAAGCGCTTCGGCCTTGCGTTTGGGGGTCAGGTTGGCGTGCCGGCGCTCGAGTTGGGTCAGCAGATCGCGGATCAAGCTTGCCCA
The DNA here is from genome assembly GCA_021803785.1 of Pseudomonadota bacterium. Lineage (GTDB taxonomy): Bacteria > Pseudomonadota > Gammaproteobacteria > Burkholderiales > Rhodocyclaceae > Niveibacterium. The sequence continues at coordinate 841 of JAJZLD010000317.1, forward strand.
GGGTGGCGTTTCCTCCGTGATTTCCTGGAATAGCTGCAGCATGCGGCTGTGAAAGCTTTCCCAGTTGCCTTCGCTCACCGCGCCCTCGAACCGACGGGCAAGCCTGAGTTGCTCAGGCCGCTCGCGTGGCAGTTCCGCGGCAAAGCGCTTGAACTCCTTCGCAGGAAACGCCTCCTCCGGTGTGGTGCCCGCGATCTGATGATAGATCGATCGGAAATTGTCGGGAGTCGGTGGAATGCGGCTCACCGCGAGGCGCTTGAGCGCCTCGCGGGCGATGTCAGAAGGGCTTTGGGTGGGCTGGTTCATTGGTCACCCGGCGTGTCGAAGAGTATGCAGTGCCTACGGCATCTGCGCACGCATCTTGAGCGATGCCGCGTCGTCTATTCGACCAGGCCGTGTTTGAGCCCGTAGTGCGTCAGCTCAGCGTTGTTCTTCAGTTTCATTTTCTCGAGCAGCCGGGCGCGGTAAACGCTAACCGTCTTGACGCTGAGATTGAGCTCCTCGCCGATCTGCGTCAGCGTCTTGCCGGATGCAATCATGCACAGGGTTTGGTACTCGCGATCCGAGAGGCGCTCGTGCGGTGCACGGTCATCCTCGGTGATCGCGGTGGCCAGCTGTTCCGCCACCTCGGCGCTGACATATTTCTTGCCGGATGCGACCTGCCTTATCGCGAGTACGAGTTGCTCCGGCGCGCTCTGTTTCGACAGGTAGCCCGATGCGCCCGCCTTGAGCGCCCGCACCGCGTATTGCTCTTCGGGGTGCATCGACAACATCAGCACCGGTAGCTTCGGGAACTCCTTCTTGACTAGTTTCAGTGTGTCGATGCCGTTGCGGTCCGGCATGTTCACGTCCATCAGAACCACATCCCATGATCCATCGCGCAGCAACTGAAGCGCGCGAACGCCGTTTTCGGCCTCTCCGGCGACAACCATGTCAGCGGTGTCCGAAAGGATCGCACGCAGCCCCTGGCGCACGATGGCGTGGTCGTCCGCAATCAGTACTCGAATCGTAGGTGTGTGCATGCTCAACCTCAGGCGCTTTCCTGGAACGAATGGTTACGTGACGGCGCAACCGGCGCGCGCAATATCATCTGCGTGCCATGCGGCGACACTGCGCGAATGTCCACGCTGCCGCCAAGGCTGGCCACACGCTCGCGCATGCCGCGAAGGCCGAACGAGCGGGGCTTTGAAAAATCGGTGCTGCGAATGCCGACGCCATCGTCCGTAACCTGCAGCAGCACTTCGTCGCCTTCCTGCGTTAGCCTCACGGTAACCTCTTTCGCTTGGGCATGCTTGGCGACGTTGGTGAGGGTCTCTTGGAAGACGCGGAATATCGCGATGCTCGCGTCTTCGGCACATTCAATGTCGTGATCCGCACACAACACATTGCAGCGCAGTCCCGTGCGTTGCGAAAAATCCTCTGCGTGGCTCTCGATGGCGGCCGCGAGGCCGAACTCCTTCAGAATGCCGGGCCGCAGCTCGCGGGCAACGCGGCCCGCCGTGGTGATTGCTTCGTCAACCAAACCCGCGATGCGTTTGGCGCGCGCACCGTGGGCTGGGTCGCTTTCCAGCCGGCTCGCAAGCAGTGACAGTTCAATCTTGATCCCGACGAGCAGGCCTCCCAGCACGTCGTGAATATCGCGCGCAATTCGCTCGCGCTCCTCTTCCTTGACGCTCTGCAGGTGGTTGGAGAGCTCCGCCAACTGCGCCCGCGACGCCGACAAATCTGCCTGGGATTGTTTGCTGTGCGTGATGTTCCACATCACGCCGTCCCACCGTGTCGTCTGTGCGTCAAGCCGAGTCGGCGTTGCGCGCAGGTTGATCCATTTGATGTCGCGCCCCGGTACCCGGATGCGCCCCTCCCAGTTCAGTGTTGCAAGGCGCTGAGAACATTCACTCAACGCCTCATCAAGGCCAGGACGGTCTTCAGCCAGCACCATGCCCAACAACTGGGAGCCATCGCCGATCAGCGCGTCAAGCGGCACTTCGAAGAGGAACAGGGCGCCTTCGCTCAGATACTCGATCGAAATCTGGCCATCGTCGCCGCGCGTCATCTGAAATGCGGCGCCAGGAATATTTGCCGCCAGCGCGCCAAGGCGCGCCTCGTGATCGCGGGCGGCTTCGATCGCAGCGAGGCGCTCGCTGCGCATTCGCGCTTCGCGCAACTCGCGCTCAACGGCTGGAATCAACCGGTCGAGGCGATCCTTGCTCAAATAGTCCTGTGCTCCGGCGCGCATGGCTGATGACGCGGTCTCATCATCAATCGTCCCGGAAACGATGAAAAACGGAACATCGATCTTGAGAGCGTGCACTCGTTCAAGCGCGGCAATACCTGAGAACCCTGGCAGCTTATAGTCCGAAAGGATCAGATCCCATGTGCCGCTGCTCAGTGCGGCATCGAGCGCCTGGAGCGTTTCAACCCGTTCCGAGAACACCTCAAAGCCTGCGCGGCGTAAGCGCGCCAACAGAAGAATTGCGTCGTCTTCGTTGTCTTCCACCAGCAGAACACGGAGTACTTGACGCGTCATTGCTTTGCTTCCTTGAGGCTGCCATGAAGGTAATGGTGTGCAGCCGGAAAAAGATAGCACGACACTCGTGGCATTCGCAGCGCGAATCGGTATAATCCGCCGCGTCCGGCGCCGGCATAGCTCAGTTGGTAGAGCAGCGGTTTTGTAAACCGAAGGTCGTGGGTTCAAGTCCTACTGTCGGCACCAAAAAATTATCGAATTCGTGGGTTGACATTAAAAACGCGTTAATCCATAATTCTTCTTCTCAGACGCGGGGTGGAGCAGTCTGGCAGCTCGTCGGGCTCATAACCCGAAGGTCACAGGTTCAAATCCTGTCCCCGCAACCAATTGTAAAAACAGGCCGACAGCAAAAGCTGATCGGCCTGTTTTTTTGGCCGCGTATCTCCGTCGCGTACCACCCTTTTTGATGGTGGCCGATTAGCCGGTAGATGATGTCGCACGCGACAGCTGTGCTCAGTGTGTTTTGCAGCTTGTCCGGAAGTTGGTGGTAGCGCTGGCTGCTATCGACGAGCGAACTGGACGCCGTTTCTTCACCTTCGCTGCGAC
>JAJZLD010000318.1 GCA_021803785.1 Pseudomonadota bacterium
GTGATGTTCAAGCTGCATGTCGACCTGTTCGCCGGCCTGCCGGGCAAGCTCTTCCTCGGCCTGATGGGGATGCTGCTGCTCGTTGCAATTGTCAGCGGCGTCGCGCTCTACGGCCCCTTCATGCGCAAGCTCGAATTCGGCAGCGTGCGGCGCGAGCGGCGTGCCAGCGTGAAATGGCTGGATCTGCACAACCTGCTCGGCATCGTCACGCTGGTGTGGCTGTTCGTCGTTGGTGCGACCGGCATGATCAACACCTGGGCCGACTTGCTGATCAAGTTCTGGCAGCACGATCAGCTCTCGGCGCTGCTGGCACCCTACGCGGGCCAGCCGACCGTGCCGCTGGCCGAGCGTGCTTCGGTGCAGCAGGGGCTGGATGCGGCGCTCAAACAGGCGCCGGGCATGAAGCTCTCGTTTGTCGCCTTCCCCGGCACCGCGTATTCGAGCCCGCACCACCACACCTACTTCCTGCGCGGCAATACGCCGCTGACCGCGCGTCTGCTGCAGCCGGTGCTAGTGGATGCGAAGGCCGCGCAGGTGACGGCTGCGCCGGCGTTGCCCTGGTACCTGACGGCCTTGCTGGTGTCACAGCCGCTGCACTTCGGTGACTACGGTGGGCGGCCGATGCAGATTGTCTGGGCGGTGTTGGATCTCGCCAGCATCCTCGTGCTCGGCAGCGGGCTTTACCTGTGGCTGCGCAAGCGGCGAGCGGCGTCGCGGCCGGGCAGGCTGGCTTCGGTTGTGACCGCGGACAGGGTGGGCGCATGAGCTCGCCACGCGAACCGCTGAGTGCAGCCGCGATCTGGGCTTGGCCGATCGCGCTGGGGGTGCTTACGAGTATCGGGCTGGTGGCGGCGCTGTTCAGCGATGGCGGCCTCGGCGACCAGGTCGCGGGCGTCTGCCTGTGGGGGCCGGCCTTGGTTGGCGTATGGTTCGGCTGGCTGCGGCGACCGCCTGCTACTGCAACAAATTGAAATAGCGCCGGCTTCCAGCCGGCGCTGTGCTTTTGAAGCCCCGGCGCTCAGACCGACAAGCGCTCGCGCACGCCGTCTGCGTCCATGTTTTTGCCTTCGCCACGCATCACGATCTCGCCGCGCTCCATCACGATGTACTGGTCGGCCAGCGAACGTGCGAAGTCGTAGTACTGCTCGACCAGCAGGATCGCCATCTCGCCGGATTCGGCGAGTGCGCGGATGGCGCGTTCGATGTCCTTGATGATGGACGGCTGGATGCCTTCGGTCGGTTCGTCAAGGATCAGCAGCTTCGGCCCCGCGGCCAATGCTCGACCGATCGCGAGTTGCTGCTGCTGCCCGCCAGAGAGGTCGCCGCCGCGGCGCTTCATCATCTGCCGCAGTACTGGGAACATCTCGAAGATGCGCTCGGGCACATGCGCGCTGGCGGGCTTCACCGCGAGGCCCATCTCCAGATTCTCGGCCACCGTCAGGCGCGGGAAGATCTCGCGGCCCTGTGGCACATAGCCGATGCCGGCGCGCACCCGCGCATGCGAAGGGCTGCGCGTGAGATCGGCTTCGCCGAAGCGCACGGTGCCCGTTTTCGCTGGGACCAGGCCCATCAGCGTTTTCAGTAGCGTGGTCTTGCCGACGCCGTTGCGGCCGAGCAGGGTGGTTACCTTGCCGGTCGGGACCTCGAAGGAGAGGTCGCGCAGGATATGGCTGCCGCCGTAGTACTGGTTGAGGTTGGAGACGGTGAGCATGGTCAGGCTCCGCGATACGGGCGATGGCGCACACCGGCTCGCGCGGCGCGCGGCTGGCGGGCGTTGGGAAAAACCGGGATCAGGCGGCCGGTGGCGTGGTCGGCGCGGCGGGCGGTGGTGCTTCGCTGCCGGCGATCAGCAACTTGCGGAACACGGCATGGTTGGCATGCGGCAACAGCGACGCGAGTTCGCTTGGGTCGAGTTTCGCCGCATCGATCGGCTGCCCGTCGGTAAAGGTGAGCCGGAACTTGTCGCCGTGCACCCGCACCAGGCAGAGCAGCAGTAGCGCGCCGAGCGGATCTCCGACGCGTGGCACCGAGCCGCGCAGTGAATCCTCGCGCAACTGGAAGAAGGGGGCCGCGGTGGAACCGTGGCGCACGATCCACACCGCGTCGCGCTTGTCCGTTGTCATCACGAATGGCGTCAGCGTGTTCCAGCGCTCGATCACCGCCGTCGCGGCGGCGACCGCGTCCTGCCACTTCAGCGAAGTACGCCAGAGGAAGTAATCGAACTTGCCGGTGCCGGTAACCATGCGCGTAGCGTAGCAGGCCGCGCGCCGGAGCGGCAGAGGGGGGCAGCCGGTGCGCCGGGCGATCAGCGGCCAAGATAGACCTCGATCACGCGTGGGTCGTTCTGTACGGTTTCGAGGTCGCCCTCGGCCAGCACGCTGCCTTCGTGCAGCACCGTGACCTTGCCGCCCAGCGCCTTGACGAAGGCCATGTCGTGCTCGACCACCATCAGCGAGTGCTCGCCGGCGAGCGAGACGAAGAGTTCCGCAGTGCGTTCGGTTTCCTCGTCGGTCATGCCGGCCACCGGTTCGTCGAGCAGCAGCAGACGCGGCTCCTGCATCAGCAGCATGCCGATCTCCAGCCACTGTTTCTGGCCGTGCGACAGCAGGCCGGCGGGGCGGTCCGCTTCGCTGGTGAGGCGGATGCGCTTGAGCGTTTCGGCGACGCGGTCGCGCTGCTCGCCGGTGAGTTGCGCGAGCAGGCTGCGCCAGACACGCTTGTCGGTCTTCATCGCCAGTTCGAGGTTCTCGAACACCGTGTGCTGCTCGAAGATGGTGGGCTTCTGGAACTTGCGGCCGATGCCGGCATGCGCGATCTCCGGCTCGCGCATGCGCGTCAGATCCATCGTCTGGCCGAAGAAGGCGCGGCCGGCGTCGGGGCGCGTCTTGCCGGTGATCACGTCCATCATGGTGGTCTTGCCGGCGCCGTTGGGGCCGATGATGCAGCGCAGCTCGCCGGCGTCGATTGTCAGCGTCAGCGCGTTGAGGGCGCGGAAGCCATCGAAGCTGACGGTGATGTCTTCAAGGTACAGGATGACCTTGTGCGAGAGGTCCAGCTCGCCGGGTGTCATCACGCGGCCGGTCGGCGCGCCGTCTTCCCATTGTTCGCGCTGGGTTGGATCGGCGTGTTCGAGGGTGCCCACTTTCATGCGGATGCTCCTTCAGCGGCGCCAGCGTCGGGCGGGGGGCTGTGGGTGGAGGTGCTCGCCGGGGCGTGCGCGGCTTTCGCGACGGCCTTGGGTGCGGCGGGGGTCGTATCGCGTGTGCTGCGAATGCGCCGCCACAGACCAACCAGGCCTTCCGGCAGGTAGAGCGTGACGAGGATGAAGAGCAGCCCGAGGAAGAACAGCCAGTACTCGGGGAAGCTCACGGTGAACCAGCTCTTCGCGAGGTTCACGGTGAAGGCGCCGAGCACCGGGCCGATCAGCGTGCCGCGGCCGCCGACCGCAGCCCATATCGCGATCTCGATCGAGTTCGCTGGGCTCATCTCACCCGGGTTGATGATGCCCACCTGCGGTACGTATAGCGCACCGGCCAGCGCGCACAGCACGGCCGAGAGGGTCCAGATGAAGAGCTTGTAGTGCAGCGGGTTGTAGCCGATGAACATCACGCGTGACTCGGCATCGCGGATCGCGGCGAGCACGCGGCCGAACTTCGAGGTGACGAGGTAGCGGCCGAGCAGCAGCGTGCACATCAGCAACAGCGCCGAGAGGCCGAACAGCACCAGCCGTGTCTCCGGCGCGGTGATCGAGTAGCCGAGGATGCGTTTGAAGTCGGTGAAGCCGTTGTTGCCGCCGAAGCCGGTTTCGTTGCGGAAGAACAGCAGCATCGCGGCGTAGGTGAGCGCTTGCGTGATGATCGAGAAATACACGCCCTTGATGCGCGAGCGGAAGGCGAAGTAGCCAAAAAACC
>JAJZLD010000319.1 GCA_021803785.1 Pseudomonadota bacterium
GATCTCCCGGGCTGCGGCAGCTGCGGGCCCACTCGGTGCCGATCTGCTGCAACTGCCCGCGCGCGCTCATCTCGCGCCAGCCTTCGGGCAGGCTGTTGGCCGCCAGGTGTTCGATCGACAGGTCAGCGGGAATGAACGCCGGGATCATCACGTAGCGCGCACGCAGCGGGTCGTCCTGCACCAGCAGTTCGAGCATTGCGAGCGACTGCGTGGCGGCGGTGTAGACCATCGGCACATGTTTGCGATTCCAGCGCCCGCCGTACAAGCGGGCGCCTTCACCGCTGAACGCGCTGTCGGCAAATCGGGCGGTGACGAGCCGCCAGACCGTGAGGGTCATCGATCAGGCAAACACGCCGTGTTCGATCCGCCCCAGCGTATCCAGCACGCTCTCGGCGCCGATATCGGTATCCAGCAGCGACATCGGCGTAGCGCCGCACAGCGCGGCGTTGGGCGACTTGAGCCAATCGAGTGCGACGTCGAGGTCTTCAAACACCTCCTCTGCGCGCTCCACCACCCGCGCCAGCCGCACCACCTTGGCCGACTCTTCGCTGTTGAGCAGGCCTTCACGCTTGCGCCGCGCCAGCGTGCGCTCGGGAATGCCCAGCGAGCCTGCGAGCTCCGCCTGGGTCAGCCGGATCATGCGGGCAAGCGACTCAACCGCCTGCGCAGGAATCCCGTGGCGAATCAGGCTCACCCATTCGAGCGGCGTGCGCGGCACGCTTTGCAACACACGGTGCCCGCCAAGCAGGCCTTGTATCGACAGATCTTCTCGCTGCAACGCGGCTGAACTCATGCTGCACCACCTTTCGCCATATGGCACTCAATATAGTCAAATATGGCATTAACAGCAAGGCAGGCTTGCCGCCACGGGGCACCGATCGGCCCGCGCGGCAGGCGGAGCGCCACGCAGAGCGCGGAACGTTCTCCGGCGAAGCTGATCGAATCGGCGCATCCTTCACCTACGCCCAAACTGCGAGCCCACCATGTTCAGCCTGCGTCGCATTGCGCTCCGCCGCCTCGTCCTGCCACTTGCCGCCCTGGTACTCGCAGGCTGCGCCACCGCGCCGCCCGAAGGCATCACGTCAGTCACGCCCTTTGATGCAGCCCGCTACACCGGCAAGTGGTACGAGATCGCACGACAGGACCACAGCTTCGAACGCGGCCTGAGCGACGTCAGCGCACGCTACCGCCAGCAGGCCGACGGCAGCATCGAGGTCATCAACCGGGGATTCGATGCGCAGAAAAACGACTGGCGCGAAGCGGTCGGCCGCGCACTGTTCATCGGCGACACCAACCGGGCCTCGCTGAAGGTTTCATTCTTCGGCCCCTTCTACGGTGGCTACCACGTCGTGCGGCTTGATCCGGGTTACCGTTGGGCGATGGTGGTCGGCCCGAGCCGCGACTACCTGTGGATCCTGGCGCGCGACAAACAGCTCGCGCCGGAAGTCCGCGACCAACTGATCCGCGATGCCCAGGTACTCGGCTTGCCGACCGACAAGCTCGTCTGGGTGACGCACAGCCGCAGCGACGGCTGAAGGCAACGCCGTTCAGGCCGCAGCGGGCGTCCAGCGCCAGCTGTCCATCGCCAGCGCGAGGCCATCGAACACCGAGAGAAAACGCTCCACGCCAGCACCCTCGCCCGCTGCACCGAGCGCGACGAACAGGGGCAGGAAGTGCTCCGGGCTCGGGTGGGCACGTAGCGCATCCGGCGCACGTTGCGTCCAGTCGAGCAGATCGTCGATGCGGCGCGCTTCGATCGCAGCCGCGACCCAATCTTCAAACGCTTTTACGTACGGCATCGGCTCAACCGACTGGCCCAGCAGATCCGGCCGCCGGAAGGCGTCGCGCAGATTGTGCGTGGTGTGGCCGGAGGCAACGATCAGCACATCGTCCGCTACCAGCGGCGCCAGCGCCTTGCCCACCGCATAGTGGTGGCGGGCGCACAACTCCGGCTGCACCGACAACTGAATCACCGGCACATCGGCCTTCGGAAACATGTGAAGCAGCGGCACCCAGGCACCGTGGTCCAGACCACGCGCGCCATCAATGCCGGCAGTAAGGCCAGCGTCGCGCAGCAGCCCACGCGCCTGCTCGGCCAAAGCCGGCGCGCCCGGGGCCGGGTAGCGCAAGCGATACAGCGCATCCGGGAAACCGCCGAAGTCGTGGATCGTTGCAGGTGCCTCGGCACCGGTCAGCATCGGGATACCGGTATTCCAGTGCGCCGACACCGCGATGATCGCGCGTGGCCGCGGCAAGGATGCACCGAGCTTCGCCCAGGCCCTGGCCGCGTCGCTGTCGAGCATTGCGTGCAGCGGAGAACCATGCGAGAGAAACAGGACGGACTGGGCGACAGCGGTGTTCATGATCGATTCCCGAATGAGGTGACGCGGGTCGGCACGACCCGCGTCACGATGGCAAGGCTTACTTCAGCAGACCTTCGGCACGCAGCGCCGCCTGAACTGCCGGGCGCGCCGCAACGCGGGCGTGGAAAGCGGCCAGCACCGGCCACTGGGCGAGGTCGATACCGACCCACTGGCTCCAGTTGATGACAGTGAAGAGGTAGCCATCGGCCACGGTGAACTGGCTGCCGGTGAGGTAATCCTTGCCCTGAAGCTGGCTCACCACATATTCGAAGCGCTTGGCGAGCAAGGCCTTGGCGGCATCCTTGGTCTCGGCCGGTGCCGTCGGGTTGAACAGCGCGCCAAAGGTCTTGTGCAGTTCGGAGTTGATGAAGGTCAGCCACTCCTGCAGGCGATAGCGCGCCATCGTGCCATTCGCCGGCGCAAGGCCGCTTTCCGGCTTCTGGTCGGCGATGTACTGCACGATCGCCGGGCCTTCGGTGAGGACTTCGCCGCTGTCGAGTTGCACGGTCGGCACATAGCCCTTCGGATTGATTGCGGTGAAGTCGCCGCCGTCGGCCATCTGCTTGGTCTTCAGATCCACCTTTACAAGTTCAACCGGCAGGCCGGCTTCGAGCAGCGCAATATGTGGCGAAAGCGAGCAGGCGCCGGGCGAGAAGAACAGTTTCATTTTGGTTTCTCCGTTGGGTTGAGGGTTGAGCTGTAGCACCGGGCAACCCATGGTCGCCCGGGGGTGTGAATCAGGCAAAGGCTGGCACCGCGACGGGCTTGCGACCATCCACCGCGAACGCGCCAGCACCGAGCAAGCCCTGCACGATGGTTGCCACGGTCAGGAACACCGGATATTCCCAGCCGCCGTTAGGCGCAGAAAAGACCCATCCGTTCCCGAGATGCGCCCAGCTTGCGCCAAGCAGCACCGGCGTGAGCAGCGCGGCAACCAGGCGGGTGCGCCAGCCGAGCAGTAGCGCGATACCCCCCAGCAACTCGGCCGCAAACACCGGGTAGGCCAGCATGCCGGGCAAGCCGAGCGATGCAAAGAATGCGGCCGTACCCGGCAAGGTGAAGACAAGCAATTTCAAAAGTGCGTGGGCAACGAACATGAAGCCAAGGCTGATGCGCAAGACGAAGGTGCCGATCCGGGCGGTTTGTGCGTTTTCCATGATTGCCCTTGTATGCGGGTTCGCGAAGTGCGATGGAGCGCAGTCTGCAATTAAATCAAAAAGGGATAAAGTAGCCTTACGGCAATTATTTATTGCATCACTCGGGATAATTAAATGGATCGCATCGAAGCAATGACGATCTTCACTAAGGTGGTGGAACTCGGCAGCTTCGCCGCTGCAGCGGAACATCTGAAACGCTCCACGTCCGCCGTCTCACGCCAGGTAGCGCAACTCGAAACATTGCTCGACGCCCGCCTGCTGCATCGGACCACCCGCCGCCTCTCGCTGACCGAGAACGGCCGCGCCTACTACGAGCGTTGCGTGCAACTGCTGGCCGACATCGCCGAGGCCGAAGAACTCGCCGGCGCGCGCGACCCAAAACC
>JAJZLD010000320.1 GCA_021803785.1 Pseudomonadota bacterium
CGCGCCGGCGCAGTGGCCGGTGTGCGTGCAAGCGATACAGACGCACTGGAAAGCAGCGTCTTCGCTGTCGCCCACATGTGGCGCTGGAGTAAGGCATGGAAGGACGCCATCGAGTGGATACAGGCTGGCGTGGCCGTGGGCACGGTCGCTCTGGGCCTCGTGGGGGCATTGTTGTTCCTGCGCCTGCCGCGGCCGGACCAGCGCCGCCGCCCGGCACAGCATGATGCGGTAATCGCCAGCGTCGCGACGCAGTAGGGCTGCGTTGCCTGGGGCCCTTCAGCTTTTGCGGAATTCGCCGACAATGCTGTTGGGCCCGCGCAAACCCGCGACGGGCCATCAAGCAAACAGTGCCCGATGTCCGACAAACCGCAGGTTTTGATTCCGGTCGCAGATTTTGAGCTCACCGTTGGCAAGCCGGTGCCGTACAACCTCTTCACGCGTGGCGGCATCCTGGTGCTGGCGGCCGGTTCGGTGGTAACCGACAACGACATGCTGAGCCGCCTGCTCAGTACGCGCCCCTTCCGCACCGCTGAGGGCATTGCGCGCGCTGGCATGGCGCTGGTGGACGAGAGCGACAAGGAACTGCTGATCGGCGAGAGCCGCGACCCGTTCCGCGAGTTAGGTCACTCGGTCGAGGCGGTCGAGCTTTTGCTGCGTCTGCCCGGCGACGACGACGCACGCCCATACAGCGTGCCGTTCTTTGGACTGATGCCGATGCAGGCGCTGATCGTCGGCGCCCCGTTCATCAGCCGTAACTTCTTCTGGCGAGACCACGAGGGTATGCCGCTGTTCGTGAAGTTGCGCAGCGGCCGCTACCTGTACGCCTTCGAGACCAGTGTGACGCGCTACGGCGCCGCGCCCACCGCCTATCTGATGCTCGGCTACCCGAAAGTGGCACAGCGCAAGGCCTATCGCTCATCGCTGCGGGTCAGCGCAGCGCTGCCTGCGGTAATCGACGCGGCCGGCAAGGAAAAGCTCAAGGTTGCGATCTCGGACATGTCCGACAAAGGCTGTGCCGTCGACACGCAATTCGTGATCGGCGAGATCGGCAGCCAGGTGACACTGACCTTCCGCATGCGCCTCGACAACGAGGCCTACATGCTGTCGCTGCCGTGCATCATCCGGAACCAGCAGACGCGCAAGGGCGGCCTGCTGCACTACGGCCTCTCGTTTGGTGACACTCATCAACATCTGCCCTGGCACCAACGCGTGGCACTGAAGGCGTATCTCTACGACGAGTTGATTGATACCGGCACGCGCCAGTAGCCGACCTACAATCAGTAGATGCGACCTCCTATTCCCGTCACCCTGCTGACCGGCTTCCTGGGCAGCGGAAAGACCACGCTGCTCAACCACCTGCTGCGCGACCCGGCCTTGGCCGGCTGCGCCGTGCTGATCAATGAAGTCGGCGAGGTCGGGCTCGACCATCTGCTGATCGAACGGGTGGACGAGGAAGTCGTGCTGCTCGAATCCGGTTGCCTGTGCTGCACGGTGCGCGGCGACCTGGCCCGCACCCTGCGCGAGCTATGCGTGCGACAGGAAGAAGGGCGCCTTGCCCGGCTCGACCGCGTAGTGATCGAAACCACCGGCCTTGCCGACCCGGCACCGGTGATCCACACGCTGATGCGCGATCCGTTCCTCGCCTATCGCTTCAGGCTTGACGGCGTCGTGGCGACGGTCGACCCGCGCCATGCGAGCTGGCAACTCGCCCAGCACCCGGAGGCAGAACGCCAGGTGGCCTACGCCGACCGGATCGTGATGACGAAGTGCGACATCGCAACGCAGGCCGAACGCGATGCCGCCGGCCGGGCGCTTGACCGCCTCAACCCCTCGGCCGCGCGCTTCGAAGGCCACATGGGACGGGTGCCAAACGAACTGCTGGCCGGCATGGCCTTCAGTGCCGGGCCAAGCGCGACGGCCGCGATTGGCACCTGGCTGGGCAGCAGGCGAATCGAAGCCGCCGATGCGCGCGACACGTTCGGCCGCAGCGTGCGCGCGCCCCACTCACGCGACATCCACACCCACTTGCTGCGCTTTGAAACCCCATTCGAGTGGGATGCCTTCGCTGACGCGCTGGATCTGCTGCTGCAAGTCACCGGCGAGCGCATCCTGCGCGTGAAAGGCCTCGTACACATCGCTGGCGAATCAGGTCCGCGCGTTGTTCACGCAGTACAGCAGGAACGCTATCCAGACAGCAGCCTGCCGGATTGGCCCGACGCCGACCGGGACACCCGGCTGGTCTTCATCACGCGCGATCTGCCCCGCGCACCACTTGAGAAGGCCTTCCTCGCGCTCTGCGGGGTCAGCGCGCGGCCAGCCGTGCCCGCCTGAGCCGCCAGCAAGCCCGTCGGGGCAGCACATGGGTATTCAGCGATTCACATCGCTTCAATGGCTTCGCTCCGCAGGCCTTTCGGCTGTCGCAGTCGCCCTCATGTCGGCATGTGGCGGCGCCGCATCAGGTGGCACAACCGGCACCAGACCGAGCCCGGCGATTTACGGCTACCACGGGCGTTTCGTTTTTGACCGCAAGCACGGTGTCCTGATGGCAATGCCCGCCGTCGCGCTCGCGAACGGCAGCTCGGACGAGCCCAACGTCCGCATCATCCGCGTGCGCTAGCAAGCGCGCGCACTGCGCCGGTGTGGCAATCGTGCCGCATCGGCGCAGCGTCGGCCGTCGTCGCGGTATCCTTGTCAATTGCGACGAGGAAGCTTGACTGTGACACCCCGCCTCACCCTGGCGCAGCGCCCTTCTGCGCTTGCTTCATCCGCCAGCTGCGTTTGCGCAGCGGCTTCGTTCCTGCCCGGCACAAGCCATGTCAGCCCCGCCCAACGCTGAGTTCCAGCCCGCCGTGACCTGGCATCGGCCGGTGTGGGTGCTCGCCGCGTTGCTGGCGACACTGTCTTCGCTTGGTCCGTTCGCGATCGACACCTACCTTCCGGCCTTCGAGGGGATTGCGCAGGGGCTGGCGACGACGCCGGTCCACCTGCAGCAGACGCTGTCGGGCTATCTCGCCGGGTTCTCGGTGATGATGCTGTTCCACGGCGCGCTGTCGGACAGCTTTGGCCGCCGCCCCGTCGTCTTCGTCGGGCTTGCGGTGTTCGCGCTGGCCAGCGTCGTATGCGCCACCGCATCGCATGTGGGCGTGCTGATTGCCGGGCGGGTGCTTCAGGGCATGAGTTGCGGCGCCGGCATCGTGGTCGGCCGCGCGATCGTGCGCGATCTGTTCGCCGCGGTGCATGCGCAAAAGCTGATGAGCCAGATTACCCTGTTCTTTGGGGCCGCGCCGGCCATCGCGCCGATCATCGGCGGCTGGCTGTTCGCCGGATTCGGCTGGCGGGCGATCTTCTGGTTCCTCGCGCTCGTCGCAGTCAGCGTGCTGGTGCTGGCCGCCCGCACGCTACCCGAAACACTGCCTCCCGAGCGCCGCCAGCCCTTCACGCCGTTGGCGCTATCGCGCGGTTACTGGCAGGTCGTGTCGGACAAACGCTTCCTGTTGCTGACGCTGGCAGCCGGCGTACCGTTCAACGCGATGTTCGTGTTCATCCTGTCGGCGCCGATGCTGCTGGGCCATCATCTGAAGCTCGCGCCGACGCAGTTCTTCTGGCTCTTCTGCTGGGGAATCAGCGGGATCATGGGGGGTGCGTGGGCGAGTGGCCGGCTGGCCGGGCGCATTCCGCGCGAGCGGCAGGTGCGCTGGGGTTTTGGCATTCTGCTGGTGGTCGCGTTCGTCAACACGCTGTACCACGCCTTCGTGCCGGCCAACGTGTTCTCCGCGATTTTGCCGGTGGGCCTGATCGGCTTCGGCTGGTCGATGCTGGCACCTTGCGTGACGCTGCTGGTGCTGGATCGCTTCCCGGAACGCTTGGGTTTG
>JAJZLD010000027.1 GCA_021803785.1 Pseudomonadota bacterium
ATCGAGAAGGCCGGTGTCATCACCGAGCTGCGTTCGCGCGAGTTCTACGAAAAGCCGACCGCCGAACGCAAGCGCAAGAAGGCCGCTGCAGTGAAGCGCCTGCACAAGCGCCTGCGCAGCCAGCAGCTGCCGCCGAAGCTGTACTAAGAATCCACCGCGTCGCGGGCGCCTTGGGGCGAACTGCGCGCAGGCAAGATTCCGGCAGTCAGGCTGCCAGTAGCCGCAAGACATGCGCCGCGGAACGCACCGTCAAGGTAGCGTTCCGCGGCGCTTTTGCGCCTTCCGGTTCCACCTATCGAACCCGGCGCACTTCGTTTGGGAGTCATCGATGTCGCTGAAACTTCAGATCAATGAAGACATGAAGTCCGCCATGCGCGCGAAGGAAACCGCTCGCCTCGGCGCCCTGCGCCTATTGCTTGCCGCAATCAAGCAGCGCGAAGTTGACGAACGGATCGAGCTGGATGACGCCGCAGTGCTGGCTGTCATCGAAAAACAGGTCAAGCAGCGCCGCGATTCGGTCGCCCAGTACGAGCAAGCCAAGCGAGAGGATCTCGCGAGCGCCGAGCGTTTTGAGATCGAAGTACTCTCGGCCTACCTGCCCGCCCCGATGAGTACCGAAGAAATCGATGCAGCGATCGACGCCGCGATCGCCGAAACTGGCGCCACTGGCCCCACAGGCATCGGCAAGCTGATGGGCCCGCTGAAGACAAAGCTGGCCGGGCGCGCCGACATGAGCGTCGTCTCCGCTCGCGTCAAGGCCAAACTTTCGGCCTGACACACCGGGCGAGCGGATTCAATTCGCTTGCCTATACTGACCTAGGGCTGGCGGCGGTCGCCGGCCCGCCCCGGCACGTTCATGATCCCCCAGGCCTTCATTCAAGATCTCATCGCGCGGATTGACATCGTCGACCTGATTCAGCGCTATGTGCCGTTGAAGAAGACTGGCGCAAACTATTCCGCCTGCTGCCCGTTCCACAACGAGAAAACCCCCAGCTTCACGGTCAGCCCGAGCAAGCAGTTCTACCACTGCTTCGGCTGCGGCGCGCACGGCACGGCGATCAGCTTCCTGATGGAGCACGCAGGGCTTGGGTTCGTCGACGCTGTCAAGGAACTTGCGCAGCAACTGGGGCTTGAAGTACCCGAAGAGGGACCGGCGCTTTCCGGCACAGAGCGCGAACAGCGGCGCTCGCTGATCGACGTGATGTCGACCGCCGCACGCTTCTATCGCGAGCAACTCAAAAGCAGCCCGCGCGCCATCGATTACCTGAAACGCCGCGGTTTGACCGGCGAGATTGCCGCTCGCTTTGGCATCGGCTATGCGCCGGATGGCTGGCAAAGTCTCGACAAAGCCTTCCCCAAGTATGACGACAGCGGTCTGGCGGAGGCTGGCCTGGTCATCGACAACGAAGCCGGCCGCCGCTACGACCGCTTCCGCGATCGAATCATGTTTCCGATCCAGGACGCACGCGGCAATGTCATCGCCTTCGGCGGGCGCATCCTGGATGCAGGCGAACCAAAGTACCTAAACTCGCCGGAAACGCCACTATTCGAGAAGGGGCGCGAACTCTACGGCCTACCACAGGCGCGCGTCGGCATTCGCGAGACCGGCACTGTGATTGTGGTCGAGGGCTACATGGACGTCGTCGCCCTTGCGCAGTACGGCGTCAACAATGCCGTTGCGACGCTCGGCACCGCCACCACGCCGACGCACGTCCAGAAACTGCTGCGCCAGGCCGAACGACTGGTGTTCTGCTTCGATGGCGACAAAGCCGGCCGAAAAGCTGCACGACGAGGCCTTGAAGCCAGCCTGCCGCACCTAGCTGACGGCAAGACCGTTAGCTTCCTCTTCCTGCCAGCGGAGCACGATCCGGACTCGTTCGTCCGCGAACGCGGCGCCGAGGCTTTTCAGCTAGCCATCCGCGACGCCACGCCACTCGGCCGATTCCTGCTCGACACGCTGGCGGAGGGCTGCGACCTGCAAACCGCCGAAGGTCGCGCGCACCTCGTCCACAACGCGAAAGAATTCGTCCCGAAGATTGCCGCGCAAGTATTGCGACTTCAGATCGTTCGAGACCTGGCTGCTGCGGCGCAACTAAGCCCCGAGGAAACCTCGGCCGCGCTGGGGCTCGCGCCCCCACCGCGCCCCGCATTCGAGCCTTTTCAGAAAGGCGACTGGCAAAAAGGGCGCTTCGGCAAGAAAAGCCTGCCAGCACCCGAACCGCGTGTCGGCGTTGTCCCGCTCGAGCAGCAGTTGCTGCGCATCTTGCTGGCGCGCCCCCGCCTCGGTGACAAGGTGCCGCTCGCACTGGTTGACCTTCTTCCGGAGACCGCCGAACGCGCCACAGTGATGGCCATCATTGACGCATGCGAAGACGGAACACTGCTCGACGCGCCGCTCGGCGCCTGGATCGAGCACTTCCGGGACAGCACGCACGAGGCGGCGATTACGCGCGCGATGCAGTCGATAGAAGAAGGCTATGTCGACGAGAGCAAGCTCGAAGAAACACTGCGTGGCCTGCTTGATCGACTGGAGCTCCAGGCCGTAGAAACAGAATTGAAAAATTTGCAGATCCAAGTCGCCAGCGGACGCGCCGACAACAGCTCGGCGGCCCGCCTTGGCTCGCTTCTTGCGAAAAAACAGAAACTTAAGTCTGGCCAGACAGTCTGAGACTAAGTTATAATTATCGGTTTTCGCGACCTTTTCCCGAGGATTTTATGGCCGCCACGGATAAATCCAAAGACCCCCGCAAGGACTCGTCCAAGCCAAAGTCAGCCAAGGCCAAGGCCAAGGAGAAGGATCTCGCGCTCGCCCAAGCCGCTGCGCTGCAGCCTGCCGACGCCGAAGCGCGCCGCACCCGCCTGAAGTCGCTGATCGCGCTGGGCAAGGAGCGCGGATACCTGACCTACGCCGAGATCAACGACCACCTGCCGGACGACATGGTCGACGCCGAGCAGATCGAATCGATCATCTCGACCTTCGGCGACATGGGTATCCAGGTCTATGACGAAGCCCCCGCTGCTGAAGAGTTGCTGATTTCCGACACCGTGCCGCAAGTCGTTGACGACGAAGCCGCGCAGGAGGAAGCCGAACAGGCGCTGTCTGCCGCCGACTCCGAATTCGGCCGCACGACCGACCCGGTCCGCATGTACATGCGCGAAATGGGCACCGTTGAGCTGCTGACCCGGGAAGGCGAAATCGAGATCGCCAAGCGCATCGAAGATGGCCTCAAACACATGGTGCTGGCAATCTCTGCCTGCCCGACGACCGTCGCCGACATCCTCGATATGGCCGAAAAGGTCAGCAAGGACGAGATGCGCATCGACGAACTCGTTGATGGCCTGGTCGACCCCAACGCACCGGAGGAAGCGGCGCCGCCCGAGGACGTCGATCTCGATGAAGAGGACGACGAAGACGCGGACGACGAAGATGGTGACGGCGCGGGCAAGATCAGTGCGTCGCTGCTGCAACTGAAGACCGACGCTCTGCAACGCTTCGACGTAATCCGCGGTCTCTACGCCAAAATGATCGCCGCGCTGGGCAAAAAGGGCTCGGACGACAAGACCTACCTGAAGATCCACAGCCAGATCTCAGCCGAGCTGATGAACATCCGCTTTACCGCGAAGGCCATCGAAAAGCTCTGCGACACTGTGCGTCATATGGTGGAGGACGTCCGCAAGCACGAGCGCAAAATTCTCGACCTCTGCGTCGAGCGCGCCGGCATGTCGCGCCAGCACTTCATCAAAGTCTTCCCGGGCAACGAAACCAACCTCGACTGGCTGAAGGGCGAAATCAGCACGAACGCGAGTTATTCCGCCGCACTGATGCGCATGCAGCCGGCCATCCTCGAAGAGCAGCAGAAACTGATCGACCTGCAGGAACGCATCGGCATTCCGCTGAAGGAACTCAAGGACATCAACAAACAGATGTCCACCGGCGAGGCGAAGATGCGCCGCGCCAAGCGCGAAATGACCGAAGCCAATTTGCGTCTGGTGATCTCAATCGCGAAGAAGTACACCAATCGCGGCCTGCAGTTCCTCGACCTGATCCAGGAAGGCAATATTGGCCTGATGAAGGCGGTGGATAAGTTCGAATACCGCCGCGGTTACAAGTTCTCGACCTACGCAACCTGGTGGATCCGCCAGGCGATCACGCGTTCGATCGCGGACCAGGCGCGCACGATCCGTATCCCGGTTCACATGATCGAAACGATCAACAAGATGAACCGCATCTCGCGTCAAATCCTGCAGGAAACCGGTCAGGAGCCGGATCCGGCAACGCTCGCGCTCAAGATGGAAATGCCTGAGGAGAAGATCCGCAAGATCCAGAAGATTTCCAAGGAGCCAATTTCCATGGAGACGCCGATCGGCGACGACGACGACTCGCATCTGGGCGACTTCATCGAGGACAACGCCACCGTCGCGCCGGCCGACGCAGCCGAGTACTCCGGCCTGCGCGACGCAACCAAGGAAGTGCTCGACAGCCTGACGCCGCGCGAAGCGAAGGTGCTGCGCATGCGTTTCGGTATCGAGATGAACACGGATCACACGCTGGAAGAAGTCGGCAAGCAGTTCGACGTGACCCGCGAGCGTATCCGCCAGATCGAAGCCAAGGCACTGCGCAAGTTGCGCCACCCGTCGCGGTCAGACAAGTTGCGCAGCTTCCTTGACGGCGAGGGCTGATCGCAATACCGGACGCTCGCGCTCCCGGCGCGGGCCGATTCGCACATGCCTGTTCGCACCGAGCAGATGGGTACGCAGCGAAGTGGTGAGCGAAGCAGTACTTTTCAGTACGGCGAGCGAACCGCCCACGCGAGAGACCCGACCTGACGGGGCGAAGAGGCATCAGGGCCTCTAGCTCATGCCTGGTTAGAGCAGCGGACTCATAATCCGTTGGTGCTCGGTTCGACTCCGAGGAGGCCCACCAAATAACAAAGGGGCACGGTGATCGCCGTGCCCCTTTTGTTTTGCTCGAGCGCTGCTCAGTCAGACTGGCACGGCACAGAAGTTCGCGATACGGACGAAGTCGGCGAGCGAGAGCGTCTCGCCGCGCGCGCCGGGGTTGATGCCCAGCGTTGTGAAACCGGCGTCGTCCAGAATGCCCTTGAGGGTGTTACGCAGGGTCTTGCGACGCTGCCCGAAGGCTGCGGTGACGATTTTGGCGAGCAAGGCCTCATCGCGGCAATCGCGCTCCGACGCCGCTTTCGGGATCAGGCGGACGATCGCGGAGGTGACCTTAGGCGCCGGATGGAACGCGCCAGGCGGCACGTCGAAGAGCTTATCCATATGGAAGCGGTACTGCAGCATCACGCCGAGGCGGCCGTAGGCCTCCTCATTCGGGGCAGCGACCATACGGTCTACCACTTCGCGCTGCAGCATGAAGGTCATTTCCTTCACCTCAGACGCATAGTTGGCAAGGTGGAACAGCAGCGGCGTCGAGATGTTATACGGAAGATTGCCGACGACCTTCAATGCGCCTGCGGCATTCTGCGTGAGGGTGCCAAAATCGAACTTCAGCGCATCGCCCTCGTGGATCGTGATCTGCTCGGCACTGTATTTCTCTTTCAGTCGGGCGATCAGGTCGCGGTCGATTTCGACTACATGCAGGTGGCCCGCGGCATTGATCAGCGGCGCGGTGAGCGCGCCAAGCCCGGGGCCGATCTCGACAATCGGCTCACCCGGCTTCACCGCAATCGCGGCGATGATCTTGCGGATGATGTTCTGGTCGACCAGAAAGTTCTGCCCGAAGCGTTTGCGCGCAAGGTGACCTTCAATCGGACGGCTCATCGTTTGGCATCCCATGCGGCCAGGCGTTCGCGGATCCGCGCGATCGCGCCAAAGCCGGCGCGCTCGCCTTCAAGGATTGCTTCGTGGCGTTGCTGGAAATTCGCCGCCGGCAGCCCCTTGATATTCGGGGTCACGACCACGTCGGCTTCGCGCAGTTCGCAGCCCGCGATCCGGTTGCCCATGATCGCGATCGTATCGAGCAGCACATCGACGCTCCCGGCCCCCTTCTTGCCCGAGGGACGCTGCGAGATATCCACCGCGATGACAATGTCCGCCCCCATGCTGCGCGCAGTACGCGCGGGCACGGGACTAACGAGGCCGCCATCAACGTATTCCCGCCCGTGGATCACTACCGGCGAGAACACCCCCGGCACGGAGGACGAGGCGCGCACCGCCTGCCCCACGTTGCCAGCCGAAAAGGCAGCCAGCTCACCGTTCTGCAGGTCGGTCGCAACCGCAGCGAAGCGACGCTTGAGCCCTTCGATCGGTTTGTTCGCAACCTGTTTGTTGATGAAGGCTTCGAGCGCTTCACCCTTCAGCAGACCGCGATCGAACAGCGCCCAGTCCTTGAACGCGCTCTCTTCCATCTGGAACGCAAGTTTCTGTAGATCGAAGGCGCCGAACCCAGCGGCGTAGAGCGCCCCGACGACGCTGCCGGCGCTCGTGCCGACGACAATGTCAGGCGAAATGCCGTTGGTTTCGAGCGCCTTGATGACACCGATATGCGCAAAACCACGCGCAGCGCCGCCCCCGAGCGCCAGACCGATCTTTGGCTTTGCACGCGCCACCGGCGGCACGGCAGGCGGCGGCTTGACGGGCTCTGGCTGCGGCTTAGGTTGCGTCGTCTGACAGGCGGCCAGCAAGGCGCTGGCGCTGGTCGCAACAAGGAATTCGCGCCGTTTCATGCGTGCCCCCGGCGCTGTGCGCCAACCATTTCAATCGCACACGCAATCGCTGCATGCAGGCTGCCTGGGTCGGCGCGACCCGTGCCCGCCAGATCAAGCGCCGTGCCGTGATCAACCGAAGTGCGGATGATCGGCAGGCCAAGCGTGATGTTAACGCCGCCGCCGAAGCTGGCGTACTTGAGCACTGGCAGACCTTGGTCGTGGTACATCGTGAGCACTGCGTCACCTCGCTCGAGTTGGTGCGGCGTGAATAGCGTATCAGCGGGCAAGGGGCCAATCAGCGCCATCCCTTCGGCGCGCAGCGCGTCCAGCACCGGGCTGATGACTTCGATTTCTTCCCGCCCCATGTGCCCTGACTCCCCGGCATGGGGGTTGAGGCCGGCCACGAGAATACGGGGGTTGGCAAGGCCGAATCGCCTGCACAGATCGGCATGCAGGATCTGTAAGGTCTGGCGCAACGACTCGGCCGTAAGCGCTGCGGGCACATCCTTCAGCGCAAGGTGCGTGGTCGCCAGCGCAACGCGCATCCCACCACCCGCCAGCATCATCACGACGCGCTCTGTGTGCGTGCGATCGGCGAGGTATTCGGTATGGCCAGTGAAAGCGACGCCGGCGTCATTGATCACGCCTTTATGCAGGGGCGCGGTAACCATGCCGTCAAAACGACCGTCGACGCAGCCGTCGATTGCGGCGTCGAGGATCGCGAGCACATGCGACGCATTCGCCGCATTCAGGACACCCGGCAACGATGGCTCGGCGAGCGGCACATGCAACACATCAAGACAACCGGCCTCTCGCGGCAAGCCCGGCGCCCAGTCCCGCAGTACGGCTGGGATGCCGAGCGCGTTTGCGCGCGACGCGATCAGCTCGCGATCACCGATCGCCACCAAATGTGCTGCGACGCTGTGATTGGCGAGCGTTGCAACGAGCTCCGGGCCAACCCCCGCGGGCTCGCCACAGGTGACCGCCAGTAGCGGTAGCGGAGTACTCATGGCTGCGTCGTAGCGTAAGGCGGACGGATCTCAACAAAGGCGCGATCGCGCAACTGCCGCACGAAATCGTCGAACGCCTCGTCCGACTTGCGCTCACGCAGTGCGACACGCGCCTGGTTGCGGCGGCGTTCGGCGGACACGTCTTCCGTCTTGCGCTCCAGGACCTGAATCAGGTGCCAACCAAACGGCGACTGCACCGGCTGGCTGACTTCATTGATCGGCAGCGCATTCATCGCACGCTCGAACTCCGGCACCGTATCGCCCGGATTGATCCAGCCCAGGTCACCACCCTTTGGCGCGCTGCCGTCGTTGGAATGACGCTTGGCCATTTCGCCAAAGTCTGCGCCCCGCTGAATGCGGTCTCGCAGCTGTTCCAAGCGCTGCCGGGCCTCGGCATCGCTGATGGTTTCGGAGGTCTTGATCAGAATATGCCGCACATGCGTGCGCTGCACCGACACCGGCGCGCTGTCCGCACCACCACGGATATCGATCAGCTTGACGATGTGCAAGCCTGCCGGGCTGCGCAGCACCTGGCTCAATGCGCCCGGCTTGAGCAAGCGCACCGCATCCGCGTAGAGCGTCGGCAGCCGGTCGGCGCGTCGCCAACCAAGGTTGCCGCCTTGCAGGGCGTCCGGCGCATCGGAGTTGCCGGCAGCCAGCTTGGCGAAATCCTCACCCGCCTGCGCGCGCGCGAGGAGGGCTTCAGCCCGTTGCTGCAGTTTGCTCCACTGCTGCGGCGTCGCGGACTCAGGCGCGCGCAGCAGAATGTGCGCGACCATGATTTCCTGGTTGTTGGTGGCAGCCTGCGCAGCGAGGAAGGCATCCACCTCGGCGTCCGTCACGATCACGCGGCTTTCGACTTCGCGCTCGCGCAGTCGGCCAAGCGTCATTTCGTTGCGCACGTCCTCACGGAACAGGCTCCATGACATGCCGTCCTTTTCAAGTGCGGCGCGGAACTGAGCAACGGTCATCTTGTTGTTCTCGGCGACGCGCTGCAATGCGCGCTCAAGAGTCGCATCGTCCACGCGCACGGAGGTCTCGCGGGCGTATTGCAGTTGCACCCGCTCGTAGATCATGCGTTCAAGCATCTGGCGCGAGAAGACCTCACGTGGCGGCAGTTGGGTGCCCTGCTTCTTCAGTTGCTGCGAAGCCTGATCGACGCGCAGGTCAAGCTCGCGCGCGGTAATCACTTCGTCGTTGACCACCGCGACGATCGCATCGATGGGCTGCGGCACAGCCCAGGCGCTCCCCGCCAGGAGGGCAATCGATGCGAGCAGGGTGCGGATCTGACGTTTCATGCGTTGCTTCCTCTTGGCCGTGTGAGCGGCCGGAACTTGTGTCATTGCGAGCCAAAGACCGGATCGGAAACCGGCTGGCTGATTCGGCCATAGCCCACCACGCTGCGTTCGAGCAGAGAGACGGGGCTGTTACCGATACTAATGGCGCCGCCGAACTCGAACTGGAAGTAGTACGCGTTCGTGTAGGCGCCGGATGTGTTGAGCAGCGATTCCGCCGCGAGACGAAACACCCAACAGCCGCCGTTGTACTCAAGCCCAGCAATCGCCTGAGTAAGCTTGTCTGTGCGGATGTCGCCGTTCACGCGACCCACGACATAGAAGTTGTTGATTACCGGCCACTGCAACGCGAGATCCACGTCGGTGTAGGACAAGCGCTGGTAGCGATAGGACGCCGAGGCCACCTTCGCAAAGCCAGGCTGGTAACGCAGGCCCACCGTGCCGCGCTCCATTCGCGTATCACGCGGGTTGTACTGGGCAAACAGGTCCAGCGTGGTGTTCGGCAGAACGCGTCCGGAGAACGCCCCCAGCAAGTCGGCCAGCTGCTCGGTGCGCGCCGTCTCGCCCGGCAGCGTGACCTTTTGGTCCTCGAAGTACATCCGGACGCCGAATGCGGTGCGCAGGAGTTCGTCGCCGTTCTCGGCGTTGAGC
The DNA here is from genome assembly GCA_021803785.1 of Pseudomonadota bacterium. Taxonomy (GTDB): domain Bacteria; phylum Pseudomonadota; class Gammaproteobacteria; order Burkholderiales; family Rhodocyclaceae; genus Niveibacterium. The sequence continues at coordinate 9,628 of JAJZLD010000027.1, forward strand.
AACCGGGAGGTCACGCTGCCGGTTACCTGACTCGCGTTGGCATAGCGGTCCTGGCCCGCGTATAGATTCTCCGAGAAGATCTGTGCAAACCCGAAGTCCATCGGCGCCGAGTCGAAAACCGGCAGGAAGTTCTGATTCCTGTACGGCACCTTCAGGTAGTACAGGCGGGGCTCGAGTGTCTGCACGACATCACGACGGCCGATGTGGCTGTCGCGCTCAAAGAACAGCCCGGCGTCCACACTGCCGATCGGCAATACCCGTGACTCGTCGAGCGGGCCGCTGGACACGCGGTCTTCCAGTGCATAGCGGGTCGCGTGCACGCCGATCTTGGGCGTGATGTAGCCGCCCGGCCGAACGAAGTTGTAGGCGATTTGCGGATACACGTAGGTCCGCCAGCCCTGATCCGAGTCCGCGCGGTGGAAATTCGCCGCTTCCATCGGCATCTTCAACGAGAAGCCACCGACCTCGGGCAGGTAGGCCAAGCCGGTCATTACCGGCAGGCGGTTGTACTGCGGCGAGCCCGTCAATGACTGGATCCGCTGCGTCAGCACCGAGCCGGAAAACCAGCTGCCGGCGTTGTAGCTCAGCGAGGCCTCGCGCATCAGGTTGTCGGTGGAGGTCTGCGTGACACGCGAGCTCAGGTCGCTGAAGTAGTCCTTGTCGCTGACCGCGTTGTAGTTGATGCGGCCGGTGAAGCCGCGGCCAAACTGCTGGTCGTGGATGAAGCTGACCGCGCTGCGCGACTCGCCATAAACCTGGTCCCGTGCAAGGTACTCGGTGCGCAGGCTGCCGACATAGCCAGGGTTCAGATAGCGGAATTCGTTGTTGAGCTGGACGCCGCGCCGCGCGATATACCGCGGCACCACGGTGTCGTCGTAGTTGGGCGCCAGGTTCAGGTAGTACGGCAATGTGACGTCAAGACCCGTCACGTTCGAAATACCGATTGTCGGTGCAAGCAGACCTGAGCGCCGCTCGCCGCTCAGCGGGAAGGGCGCGGCAGGCGCGTACATGACCGGAATCCCGCCGAGATGGAAGGTGCCATGCGTCGCGTCACCGACGTTCCGATCAAAGTCGAGATCCAGCTCCTTCGCCTTCACATACCAAGCCGGGTCGTTTGCCTCGCAGGTCGTGAAGGTGGCGTTTTTCAGGTGATAGCGGTTTTCGCCTTCGAGCGCGATCGACTCCGCCTGGCCGTATCCATGTACCGTGACGTCGGCAGGGCGCGTCACGCCCGCGCTGATCGCCCGCTTGCTGACTCGCGCCGGACGCTTGCGAACAATTTCGTAAGTGGGTGTATCAAACTCGCCCACCTGCTCTTCCACGCGGTAACGCAGGCGGGGGCCGCGAATCGTATCGGCACCACGCTTGAGCACCACGTCGCCAGTCGCCACCGCTTCATCGCTGAGCAGATCGTACTGCACACGATCGGCGTCTAGCCTTGTCGAATCACGCTCGACCACGACGCGGCCGCTCGCATCCACGCGCACATCCTGCTGACCTTCGATCTTGTCCGCGGTCACGACAGTTGCCGTGTGTTCCTTCGGTGCGGCTGGCGGTTTGGGTTGACGCACCGTCACTGCAACCGCAGCTTGCCCGAGCGCTGCCCGGAAGGCGCTGATCGAATAGCCGGCCGGCTCAGCCGCGCGCAGCGGGGCGGCCACAAGGCCGCAGGCAAGCAGCGGCAAGGCAAGGCGCAAGTTCGGTCGGCTCAATTGGGTCACGCGTGGCGGCCGGGCGCGAAGCCCGTTTGCTAAAATGCGTGATTTTACATCAAGCACTTGGCCGCGCCCCTGTGGGACGCACGGCCGTGACTGGAGCCCCGGCTTGGATCGACTCGAACTCCTGCGCAACTGGGTCGCGCAGCAACACCCCGGCCGCGCGTTCTCGCTGAGCCCTGCCTCGGCCGACGCCAGCTTCCGCCGCTACTTTCGCGCCAGCTTCGACGACGGCGGCCCGTCGCTGATCGTGATGGACGCCCCGCCCTCGCACGAAGACTGCAAATCCTTCGTCAAGGTTGCGCGGCTTTTTGGCGCGAGCGGCGCCCATGTGCCAGAAGTGCTGGCAGAAAACCACGAGTACGGGTTTCTGCTGCTCACTGATCTTGGCAGCACCACCTATTTGCAGGCGCTCAACGCCGACAACGCCGCCCATCTCTACGCAGATGCGCTGGGGGCGCTTGCCAGCATCCAGCGCAGCAGCCAGCCGGGGGTGTTGCCAGAGTATTCGCGCGAACTGCTGATGCGCGAGCTTGAGCTGTTCCCGGTCTGGTACATCGCGCGACACAAGGGCGTTACGCTGAGCGACGCCGAAACGGCCGATCTCTACGAGGTGTTCGACCGCATCCTCGAGGTGAACCTCGCCGAGCCGAAGGTCTTTGTTCACCGCGATTACCACTCGCGCAATTTGATGCACCTGCCCGCAGGCAACCCCGGCGTGCTGGACTTCCAGGATGCGGTGTACGGCCCGATTACCTACGACCTGGCGTCACTGTTCAAGGACGCCTACATCGAGTGGGACGAGGAGCTGACGCTCGACTGGCTGGTGCGTTACTGGGAAGTCGCGCGCACACTGGGCTTGCCGGTACGCGAAGACTTCGCCGAATTCCATCGCGACTACGAGTGGATGGGCGCGCAACGGCACATCAAAGTGCTCGGGATCTTCGCGCGGCTTTGCTATCGCGACGGCAAGGACGCCTATCTGCAAAGCATGCCGTTGGTGATGCGCTATCTGCGCAAGACAGCCGAACGCTACCGCGAGCTCAAACCGCTCGCACGACTACTCGACAAGCTGGACCCGGTCGAGAAGGTCGAAGGGCTGACGTTTTGACGCGCCTCTGCGCGCGCCATCGCCACAACACGCCACGCGGAACCGCATAAATGAAAGCGATGATCCTCGCTGCAGGACGCGGTGAGCGGATGCGTCCGCTCACCGATCGCACGCCCAAGCCCCTATTGGCGGTTGGCGGCAAACCGCTAATTGTGTGGCACATCGAAAAATTGGCGGCCGCCGGGTTTGACGAGCTGGTGATCAACCACGCCTGGCTCGGCACACAGATCGAGGCTTACCTCGGCGATGGCCGCGCCTGGGGGGTTCGCATCGCCTGGTCGCGCGAAGAGTCGGCACTCGAGACCGCTGGCGGCATCGCCTTGGCGCGCGCACTAATTGGCGATGAGCCATTCCTTTCGGTGTCTGCTGACATCTTCAGTGATTACGACTACGGGCGTCTGGTGCCGCGCATCAAGGCCATGACGGCCGATCCAGCAGCGCCGGATGCGCATCTGGTCATGGTGCCTAATCCGCCCTTTCATCCGGGCGGCGATTTCGCGCTTGGCACCGACGGGCGTCTGGCATTGGAAGGCTCACCCAAATACAACTACGCCGGCTTCAGCCTGCACCGGCCGGCGATCTTTGATCACATCGTGCCGGGCACCAAACTCGCGATGCGGCCGATCTGGAATGCGCTGATCGCGCAGGGCCGTGCCAGCGGAGAACTGCATACCGGCGACTGGGAAAATATCGGCACGCCGGCGCAGCTTGCCGAACTCGACCGTCGCCTGACGGTCACACCCGGCAGCGCTGACTGCGTCGCTGACAGGACATCCGATGAGCTTTGACCCCGCACCCTTCGCCGCGCGTCGCGCACGCCTCGCCCAACTGATGCGCGAAGCGGGTGGTGGCGTGGCCTACATTCCCACCGCGCGCGAAGCGATTCGCAACGGCGACTCCGAATACGCCTACCGATTCGGAAGCAACTTCTACTACCTGACGGGTTTCAGTGAGCCCGAAGCGGCGCTGGTGCTGATCGCAGATGACGACAACAGCGAGAGCATCCTTTTCTGCCGCGAGAAGAACCCGGAGCGCGAGATCTGGGATGGTTTTCGCCATGGCCCCGAGGCGGCATGCGAGCGCTTTGGCCTCAGCGCCGCATGGCCCATTGCCGAGCTCGACACCCGCCTGGCTGACTACCTCGCCAACCGCGCAGCCGTGTTCCACATGATCGGGGCCGACAGCGCGGACGATGGCCGTATCGTGCGCGCGCTCGATGCGGTACGCAGCCGCGCCCGCAGCGGCGTCACACCGCCCGCCAGCGTGCGCGATCTGCGCGTGCTGGTCGATGAAATGCGCCTGCACAAAGATGCAGACGAGCTCGCAGCGATGCGCCGGGCTGCTGCCATCAGCGGTGCCGCACACGCGCGCGCCATGCGCTTCGCCCGCCCGGGGCATTTCGAATACCAGGTAGAAGCCGAGCTGATGCACGAATTCATCAGCCAGGGCGCCCGCTCGGCCGCTTACACCCCGATCGTCGCAGGCGGCAGCAACGCATGCACGCTGCACTACGTCGATAACCGCAAACAACTTGCCGACGGCGAGTTGCTGTTGATCGACGCAGGCTGCGAGGTGGATGGCTACGCCGCCGACATCACGCGCACCTTCCCGGTCTCCGGCCGTTTCAGTGGTCCGCAGCGCGCGCTGTATGAGCTGGTGCTGGCCGCGCAACTCGCCGCAATCGACAAGGCGCGCGCCGGCCAAGCCTACAACGCGTACCACGACGCGGCGGTGCGCGTGCTGACGCAAGGCCTTGTTGACCTGGGCCTGCTCGATGGCGACGTCGATGGCCTCATCGAAAAGAAGGCCTACGACCGCTTCTACATGCACAGCACCGGCCACTGGCTGGGGCTCGATGTGCATGACGTTGGCCGTTACAAGATCGACGGCGGTTGGCGCCCCCTTGCGCCAAACCAGGTGCTGACGGTTGAGCCCGGCCTCTACATCCGCCCTGCCGAAGACATTCCAGAGGCTTACTGGCATATCGGCATCCGAATCGAGGACGACGTCCTGATCACCGACGGCGAACCGGAGGTGCTGAGCCACCACGCACCGAAGACTGTCGCCGACATCGAAGCGCTGATGCGCGATCGCTGACACCACCGGACACCGCGTCATGCCCAACACCGAGAACGCCAACACGCCCGAGCGCGGCATCCTGATCGTCGGCGCCGGGCCGGTCGGTTTGGCGCTCGCACTCGCCCTGCACCGGCGCGGGCTCGCGGTGCGGCTCGCCGATGCGCGCCCGGCCGGCGCGGGTGAGCGCGATGCCCGGGTGCTGGCGCTCTCGCATGGCAGCAGGCAGACGCTTGAGCGCCTTGGCGCATGGCCAGAGCAAGGGCCAACCCCGATCACCACGATCCATGTTTCGCAGCGTGGCGCGCTCGGCCGCACGCAAATGCGGGCCAAGGAATACGGCGTTCCGGCGCTCGGCTATGTCACGCCGGCCGCGCTGCAGTATCGCCGGCTCGCCGCGGCCGTTGCTGCCGCCGGCATCGCGTTGCTACACGACACCGCAATCGCAAGCTTGAGCCCCACTGAAGAAGGCATTGAAGCCAGCGCCACGAACGGCCACACCTTCAACGCACGGCTGGTTGCATGCTGCGAAGGCGCCATCGCAGGCGAAGCGGGCGGCAATGTTCGAACCCGCGACTACGGTCAGCACGCCATCATTTGCCGCGCCCGCCTTGCCGCCCCGCACCGCGGCATCGCCTACGAACGCTTCACCCCCGACGGCCCGCTGGCGCTACTACCGCTGGCCGAGGATTACTCGGTCGTGTGGACCATGCCGGCCGCGCAGGCCGACGCTCAGATGGCACTGGACGAAGCCGGCTTCCGCGCGGCCCTTCAAACCGCCTTCGGTGGGCGTGTGCAGTTCGTGGAAACACTGGAGCGGGCGCGCTTCCCGCTCGGCCTGCGCGTCCGTAGTGACGCGGTGGGGCGGCGCACGGTCTGGCTCGGCAACGCGGCGCAGACGCTGCATCCGGTCGCTGGGCAAGGTTTCAACCTCGCGCTGCGCGACGTATGGGCGCTCGCGGACACCCTGACGGGGGCGGCCGACCCCGGCGAGCCAACGCTGCTCGCTCGCTATGCGCAGCGCCGTCTGCTCGACCGCCGCAGCACGATCGGCTTCACCGATTCGCTGGTGCGCGTGTTCTCCAACGACGATCCGTTGCTCACCCATGCCCGCGGCGCGGGCCTGCTGGCACTGGATCTTGTGTCGCCGCTTCGGCACTTCGTCGCCAAACGCATGCTCTTCGGCGCCCGCGCCTGGCCCTGAATTCACGTCAGAAGGCTTCCGACAGGAAATACATAATTTGTCACGCTCCATTCAGATCGCATATCCTCTTAGAATATTCTCGGATTTGTTGATTTACAGGGGTGGACTTTCATGGAATTTCGTAACCTCGCAGCCGCGCTGGCACTGGCTACGCTGGCCGCATGTGGCGGAGGCGGCAGCGGTGGATCGGGCGGCGGCACAAGTGGCGGCACAACACCCACGCCGGTCGCATCGCCAACGCCAGGCGAAGCCGCGCGCTTTCTGGAGCAGGCTAGCTTCGGCCCGACCCAGGCATCGATCAATGCACTGAGCACCAGCAACTTCAGCGCCTGGCTCGACGCCGAATTCGCCAAACCACAAACCCTCCACAAGACAACCGTCGATCAGTTGCAGGCCGGGCTGGCTGCGGGCAAGTCGCTCGATCAATCGCACTTCTTCGAGAGCTTCTGGAAGCAGGCCGTCACCGGCGACGACCAGCTGCGCCAACGCATCGCCCTCGCACTGTCCGAGATCTTCGTGGTGTCCTTCGACGGCAACCTGTCGCAGAACATCCGCGGCATGGCGTCCTACTACGACATGCTGGGTCGCAACGCCTTCGGCAACTATCGCCAGTTGATCGAGGACGTGGCGATGCACCCGATGATGGGCATCTACCTCTCTCACCTGCGCAACCAGAAGGAAAACCCCGCCAAAGGTCGCGTGCCGGACGAGAACTTCGCGCGCGAGGTGATGCAGCTGTTCTCGATCGGGCTCTACGAACTCAACCCCGACGGCACACAGAAGCTCAGTAGCGACGGCAAGCCGATCGAGACCTACACCAACGACGACGTGACGGGCCTCGCCAAAGTCTTCACAGGCTGGAGCTGGGCCGGCCCGGACACTGGCGACGAGCGCTTCTGGGGTTGGGGCGCCGACGCCGACCCGGACCGTGAAGTGAAGTCGATGCAGGGCTACACGCAGTTTCACTCGCTGTCGGAGAAGAAATTCCTCGGTATCACGGTCGCCGCGCAATCCAAGGCCGACCCGGCCGGCAGCCTGAAGCCGGCGCTCGACCGCCTGTACAACCACCCCAACGTCGGACCGTTCATCGGCAAGCAGCTGATTCAGCGTCT
>JAJZLD010000321.1 GCA_021803785.1 Pseudomonadota bacterium
TTGCTGGTGATCGCGGCGGTCGACAGGTGGAAGCATGCGGCATCTTACAAGGGCTGGCAGATTGTTGTAGCCAGGCCGTTTCCGCCTCAAATGCGCCTGTGGCGTGATCTGCCAACCGCATGATCGAGCTTTCGCTTAGCGTGCTTTATTTTCCGTTTTCTAAGGCGACCCCTATATGGCGAATCGGGCGGCACGGCGCCGTCCTGAGGCTGCGACGATACGCGCGCCGTCGTTTCCGTGGGGGCGACCAGATCAGATCGCTTCACCCACCCGGGCTCGTGACGCAGCTCGCATTCGAGGAAGGCCCGCATCTACCCCCGGCTCGGGTCCCTGAGGCGACTTGGCGCCCGATCACACGGGCGCCGTTTTGATGAACCGAGCCCGAGGACCGCAAGCCTTATCTGTTTTGTCGGGACGACCTGCTTGGGCCGGGGGCCCGGTTACAGCACCCGACCTTCGCTTGCTGATGTCGCTCGCGGTTCTCGGCCATCCAGACCGAGAACCGCGCCATCCACGCTTTCACGCGCCTGGGGATCATGCCTGGGCGATTGCCCGGGTTGTGCCGCGCGCTGTCTCCCGCCGCAGCCGGTATTCCATGATCAAGCCATAGACGGCCGGGATCACGATCAGCGTCAGGATCGTCGAGGACACCATGCCGCCCACCATCGGCGCGGCGATGCGGCTCATTACTTCGGAACCAGTCCCCTTGCTCCACATGATCGGCAACAGGCCCGCCATGATCGCAACGACCGTCATCATCTTCGGTCGTACCCGTTCGACCGCACCTTCCATGATGGCGGCGTAGAGGTCAGCCGCTGAAACGCTACGACCCTCGGCTTCGCGGTGTGCCTTGATCTCGCGCCAAGCCTGGTCAAGGTAGATCAGCATGACCACACCGGTTTCGGCAGCCACACCGCCCAGCGCGATGAAGCCGACGGCGACCGCGACCGACAGGTTGTAACCCAGCGCCCACATCAGCCACACCCCGCCGATCAGGGCGAAGGGCACCGACAGCATCACGATGAAGGTCTCGGTCAGGCGTTTGAAATTCAGGTACAGCAGCAGGAAGATGATCAGCAGCGTGACCGGCAGCACCACCTTCATCTTCTCGGCGGCACGCTGCATCGACTCGAACTGGCCGCTCCAGGTCGCGTAGTAGCCCGGCGGGAACTTGACCTTGTCGCTGACGGCCTTCTGCGCCTCCTTCACATAGGAACCGATATCCCGATCGCGGATATCGACGTAGATGTAGGCCGACAGCAGCGCGTTCTCGGTGCGGATGCTCGGCGCTCCCTTCTTGATACCGACATGCGCGACCTGCCCCAGCGGCACCATCGCCCCGCTCATCGTGGGGACCAGCACTTGCTCGGCGATCTTCTCGGGGCTATCGCGCAGTTCGCGTGGGTAGCGCACCGCGACACCGAAGCGCTCACGCCCCTCAACGGTTGTCGTGACCATTTCGCCGCCCAGCGCCGTCGACACCACTTCCTGCATCTCGCCGACACCCAGGCCGTAGCGCGCAAGCGCCTCGCGGTCGGGTTCGATATCGAGGTAGTAGCCACCGGTGATCCGCTCGGCAAACGCGCTGGTCGTACCCGGCACCTGCTTGACGACGGCCTCGATCTCCTTGGCAAGCCGTTCCATTTCGACCAGATCCTTGCCGAAGACCTTGATGCCGATCGGCGTGCGGATGCCGGTTGAGAGCATGTCGATGCGCGCTTTGATTGGCATCGTCCAGGCGTTCGACACACCGGGGAACTGCAGCGCCTTGTCCATCTCGGCGGTGAGCTTGTCGATCGTCATGCCCGGCCGCCATTCGGATTCGGGCTTCAGGTTGATCACCGTCTCGAACATCTCGGTCGGCGCCGGGTCGGTCGCGGTGTTGGCGCGCCCGGCCTTGCCGAAGACCGACTCGACCTCGGGGAAGCTCTTGATGATCTTGTTCTGCGTCTGCAGCAACTCGGCGGCCTTGGTGATCGACATCGCTGGCAGCGAGGCGGGCATGTAGAACAGCGTGCCTTCGTTGAGCGTCGGCATGAACTCGCTGCCGAGCTTGGACGCCGGCCAGAGACTGATGCCGAGCGCCAGCAGCGCGACTGCGATGGTCGTTTTCTTCCAGCGCATGACACCGGTGATCATGGGCCGGTAGCACCAGATCAGGAAACGGTTCACCGGGTTCTTCGACTCGGGAAGGATGCGTCCGCGAACGAACAGCATCATCAACACCGGCACGAGCGTCACCGACAGCAGCGCCGCACCGGCCATCGCGAAGGTCTTGGTGTAGGCCAGCGGCGAGAACAGCCGTCCCTCCTGCGATTCGAGCGTGAACACCGGCAGGAAGGACACCGTGATGATCAGCAGGGAGAAGAACAGCGACGGGCCGACCTCCTTGCACGCATCGATCATCGCTTCGACGCGTGAGCCGCCGGGCTCTAATCGTTCAAGATGTTTGTGTGCGTTTTCAATCATCACGATGGCTGCGTCGATCATGGCGCCGATCGCGATCGCGATGCCTCCGAGGCTCATGATGTTGGAGTTCATGCCCAGCGCATGCATCGCAATGAACGCGATCAGTACGCCGACCGGCAGCATCAGGATCGCCACCAGCGCGCTGCGCACATGCAGCAGGAACACGATGCACACCACCGCGACGATGATCGATTCTTCCAGCAGCGTGCCCTTGAGCGTTTCGATCGCACGATGGATCAGCTCGGAGCGGTCGTACACCGTCTGCAGCGAGACGCCCTCCGGAAGTCCAGACGAGATTTCGTCGACCTTCTCCTTGAGGTTGTGGATGACCTCCAGCGCGTTCTGCCCGAAGCGTGCCATCGCAATCCCAGACACCACTTCGCCTTCGCCGTTGAGTTCAGTCAGGCCACGACGCTCATCGGGCACCAACTCGACTCGCGCGATGTCGCCAATGCGCACCGGCACACCGCGCTCGGCCTTGACCACCAGGTTGGCGATGTCGTTGATGCCCTTCAGGTAGCCGCGACCGCGCACCATGTACTCGGTCTCAGCCATCTCGACAACACGCCCACCGACGTCGCGGTTGGATGAGCGAACGACGTCGACGATCTTCGACAGCGGGATGCCATAGGCACGCAGCTTCACCGGATCGACGCTGATCTGGTACTGCTGCACGAAGCCGCCGATGGACGCGACCTCGGCGACACCGTGCGCCTTGCTCAGCTGGTAGCGCAGGTACCAGTCCTGCAACGTACGCAGTTCGGCGAGCGACTTGCCCTTGGCCTGAAGGGCATACTCGTAGACCCAGCCAACGCCGGTCGCATCCGGCCCCAGTTGGGGCGCCACGCCCGCCGGCAGGCGCCCGGCCGCTGAGTTCAGGTACTCCAGCACCCGCGAGCGCGCCCAATAGATATCCGTGCCGTCCTCGAAGATCACGTAGACGAAGGAGGCGCCGAAGAAGGAGAAACCCCGTACGACCTTGGATTTGGGCACTGACAACATCGCCGAGGTCAGCGGATAGGTCACCTGGTCTTCGACGACTTGTGGTGCCTGACCGGAATACTCGGTGTAGACGATGACCTGCACGTCAGAGAGGTCAGGTAGGGCGTCAAGCGGCGTGCGCATCACCGCCCAGACGCCTGCGATCACAATAAACAGCGTTGCGAGCAGCACCAGGAAGCGGTTGCGTGCCGACCAATCAATGATGGCGTTCAGCATGCTCAGTGCCCCGCGTGCGCATTGTTAGGTGCTGCGGCGGAAGGTGCCGACGCCGCACTGAGCGAAGTAATGACCCACTCGCCGGGCTTGCGTTCGACCATTTCGAACTTCACTTTCGCGCCGGGCGCCAAGCCCTTCAGCAATGCCGGATTGGCCAGTCCGAAGTCCATCGTCATCGC
>JAJZLD010000322.1 GCA_021803785.1 Pseudomonadota bacterium
CCCAGCCGCGCCGGCACGCCGACACGCGCAGCACGGCGCCAGGGCGATAGGGAGCGAGGCCGAGATCCTTTAGCGGATCCGCTCGATCCAGGTCGTCGCCCAAGCTCACAGCAGCAAGCGTGACCAACCGCTCTCCACCATGCGAACGGAGTTTGAGGTCAACCGTTTGATTGTCAACCAGATGGCGAACCAACACCCAGCGAACGTCGGACCAAGACCGCACGGCTTGAGCACTAACCGCGACGATTTCATCGCCAGCTTGCATCCCCGCCTTGCCGGCTGGACTCTCAACGGAGGGCTGCGCAATGATGGGGCGCAGTTCGGTCACCCCCTGCATGAAGCCGATCCAGTAGATCAGCACAGCCAGCAACAGGTTTGCTGCGGGACCAGCACCGACTATCGCCAACCGACGCCAGACGGACTTCCGATTGAAGGCTTGTGACAATTCCGCGGGCAGAACGGGCGCTTCACGCTCATCAAGCATTCGGACATAACCGCCCAGGGGCACCGCACAGAGCACCCACTCGGTGTCGTCAGGCGTCTTCTGACGGCGCAACAGGACGCGGCCGAAGCCCAATGAGAACCTGAGCACCTTGACGCCGCAAAGTCTTGCGACGGCGAAGTGCCCGAACTCATGGACAGTAACCAGAACGCCAATCGCAAGAGCAAACGCACCGACGTACCACAGTATCGTCACGCAGCGCCTCGCAAACGCTTATCAATGAATGCCCGCGCCATTCGACGAGCAGAACCATCCGCCACGAGGACATCCTCCAGCGAGTCCGCCTCACCTGTATCGCAGGTATTCAGCACCGCCTCCACCGTTGACGCGATATCAAGGTACGAGATCTGTCGATCAAGAAATGCCGACACTGCGATTTCGTTGGCAGCATTTAGTACCGTCGGCGCCAGCCCATCGGCCTTTAGCGCTGCGTAGGCCAGCCGGAGACACGGGAAACGGTTTAAATCCGGCGTCTCGAACGTCAGGCCGGCAATGGAAGCGAAATCGAGCGGCGCAACGCCCGAAGCAATACGCTGTGGATACGCCAAGGCATGCGCAATCGGAGTCCGCATATCCGGATTGCCAAGCTGAGCTAAAACCGAACCGTCCGTATACTGAACCATCGAGTGAATTACGCTTTGCGGATGAATCACCACATCAATTCGATCACCGCCAACACCAAACAACCACCGCGCCTCGATCACCTCAAGGCCCTTGTTCATCATGGTAGCCGAATCGACAGAGATCTTTCGCCCCATCACCCAATTCGGATGCGCGACAGCTTGATCGGGCGTAACCGATTTCAGCTGCTCGATCGGCCAAGCCCTGAACGGTCCACCGGAGGCAGTAAGCAAAACTTTTGTGACACCAGCATCTTCAAGCCCATACGCAAATCGGGAGGGCAACGACTGGAACACCGCATTGTGTTCGCTGTCAATCGGCAGAACTGTCGCTCCCGAGTGTCGAGCTTCATCCATGAAGATGCGCCCAGACATAACCAAGGCTTCCTTGTTTGCCAGCAATACACGCTTTCCAGCCCGAACGGCTGCGAGCGTAGGCGGCAAACCCACCGCCCCAACGATGGCCGCCATCACGGTGGTGACTTCGGCATGGGTAGCAACGTCACACAGACCGCCCTCGCCGACCAGCAATTCGCATTTCACGCCACGTTCGATAAGCATCAGACGTAGCGAGTCACGAGACGCCAAGTCCGGCACCACGGCATAGCTCGGGTGAAATACGGCTATCTGGTCCGCCAGCTTTTCAATCTGCCGAAACGCGGTAAGCGCAAAAACCCGATAGCGATCCGGATGGCGCGCCACAACGTCGAGCGTACTGGTGCCGATGGATCCGGTCGCACCCAGAATGGTCAAGTGTTGCATCATGAGCCTGCAAGCCGCCAGACGAGCGCCCAAAGCGCTACCAGCGGTAGCGTTGAGGTCAGGCTATCGATACGGTCTAGAACTCCGCCGTGCCCCGGTAATAGCCCAGACGAATCCTTTAGACCGGCCTGTCGCTTGAGCAAAGACTCAAACAAGTCGCCGATCACACTCAGAGCCGAAAGAGCAAGCAGCAACAGGAGCACAATCGGCCACCCCAAGCGTTGCGGGACGAACGGCATCCACACGGAAAACACCACCGCCCCGTAGAACAAGACACCCGCCAGCCCGGAAAAAACACCTTCCCAGCTCTTTCCGGGCGAAATCTCCGGTGCGAGCTTGCGCCGACCAAAAGCCCTCCCACCGAAATACGCCGCAATGTCCGCCACCCAGACCACAGCCATGACAGCCAACATCAGCCAGACATTTGCCTCGCGCAGGCGGGCAAGGGCAACGGCCAAAGGCAGAAGGATGACTAAACCAAGAATTAGCGGCAGGACTGCGCCACCAGAAAGACGCCAACGCTGCTTGAGCCACGGCGGCGCCACCAGCATCCAGAATAATGCCGATAGCACGAACAGCGCCGCATCAAGAGCAGGCGAGGCGATCGCAGCGAACGCAACCACTGCCGCCGCAACCACCACCCCGTAACCCCAACGGACAGCAGAAGGAAGACGAAACAGGCCCGCCCATTCCCAGGCTGCCGCTAAACCAAGCGCGCCGCAGGCAATCCACCAGCCATTAGTCGGCAGATAGAACACAGCGGCGAGCAGCCCCGCCAACATCAACAGGGCTGTAATGACACGTTCGCGCAGCATCGCTTACTCCGTCGCGCTTGGCGTTTGTTCCTGCACTTGCTCACTAGTACGGCCGAAACGCCTCTCGCGCTGCCGATAGGAGTCAAGCGCAAGGTCGAACGCTGCCGCATCGAACTCGGGCCAGAGGGTGTCAGTGAAATAGAACTCGGTGTAGGCCAGCTGCCAGAGAAGGAAGTTGCTGATGCGCTCCTCCCCTCCGGTGCGGATGAACAAGTCCGGTTCCGGAGCGTCGGACAGCGCCAAGTACGGCGCGAGATCTTCCTCCTGAAAGCCGGAACGCTTCGCAGGGTGGGCGGCCAACATCGACTCGACCGCGTTCAGGATATCCCAGCGACCACCATAATTTGCAGCGATCGTTAGCGTCAATCCGCTATTCTCGACGGTCAATGACTCCGCATCGGCAATCATCTGCCGAATCTGCTCGTCAAATTTACTCAGATCGCCGATGACCCTGAACCTAATGTTATTGCGGTGAAGCTTCGCGATTTCTTGCTGCAATGCCTGCAAGAAAAGGTTCATCAAGAAACCAACTTCGTCGGCAGGACGGCGCCAGTTTTCGGAACTGAAAGCAAAAAGCGTGAGGTGACGAATACCGCGATCGATACACGCCGACACAATCTGCCGGACAGTCTCGAGCCCGCGCTTATGGCCGGCCACGCGCGGCATAAGACGTTTACGCGCCCAACGACCATTGCCATCCATGATGATCGCGACGTGCTGCGGGACGGCACTGACAGCCGGCACGTCGCGTGTGCTACTGAAGTAACGGCTGAGCGCCATGGTGGAATGAGACTCCGCCTAAGGGTTGGCGGGTCCTCAGACCTGCATCAGATCTTTTTCTTTCTCGGCGAGCAACTTGTCGACTTCGGCTACGTAGCGGTCGGTTAGCTTCTGGATATCTTCCTCGGCACGACGCTCGTCGTCTTCAGAAATCTCCTTTGCCTTAACTGCATCCTTGAGGTGGTTGTTGGCATCACGGCGCAGATTCCTGATCGCAACGCGCGCGTTCTCCGCCTCACTGCGAACCACTTTAATCAGATCCTTGCGGCGCTCTTCGGTCAATGCAGGCATCGGCACACGAATGGTGTCGCCCATCGTTGCAGGGTTGAGGCCAAGATCGCTGTCACGAATCGCCTTCTCAACCTTGCCCAATCGCGCGCATTTC
>JAJZLD010000323.1 GCA_021803785.1 Pseudomonadota bacterium
TCGGGCCTGACGTTGCGGCCAGTGAGTGCCTCCAACGAGGGCATGCCAACAGAATTCACTCTGTCCTTGGTTGTTGATCGTCAGCAGCAAGTCACTCGCCTGCGCTACCGCGATGCAACGCTCGAGACGGAACTGCATGTGTTTCCGAGTACGGAAGCCCGTTTCATCTATGAGGACGAGGAGGGGGCTGAGTTTGAACAGTGGCCGCCCAATCGTAATGACCCGCCGCAGATTCCCTCCCTTGTTCGCCTTGTTTGGCGCAAGTCTGATGCCGATTTCGGTGAGCTCGTTGCGCGGCCATCAGGCCCCTTAGTGCCCCTGCCCGCCGCAGCCGGAATTTTTGGCATTGGGAGCGCACCATGAGCGGGCGGCGCCAGCTTCCATTTGCTCGTCACGCGCGCCAGCAAGGGTTCGTGCTTGCCCTGACTCTGGGTGTGCTGGCGGCTGTGATGTTTGTTGCCGCGTACCTGGCTGAGAGCCTCAGCCTCTCGCTGCAGACGGCCCAAATCGAAAATGATCGCGCCCGCGCCGAAGAACTATTGTTCTCCGCTCGTGCCGAGGCGCTATATCGCATGTCAACCCAGCGCCGAGGTAGCTACGGGATGGGCTCTGCCGCCAACCCGGTCAAGCTCGACGGCACGCCTTACCGTCAGGCAGGTGACGTCGTTGTTGCCTACCAGGATGCGCGGGGCCTGATCAGCCTTTCCGGCGCGCCGCCTGCATGGCTTCGATTGCTACTGCTCTCGGTTGGCGCGGCACCAAATGAAGTCGATCCGCTGCTCGACGTGTTGAACGACTACATCGACCCCGACAACCTTCGCCGCGTAAACGGTGCTGAAGCGGACGACTATGCCCTCCTCGGCCTGCCGCCGCCGGCGAACAGGCCGCTCATTTCGGCCGCCGAATTGCGCCGGCTCCCACGCTGGAAAGATCACCCCGCCATCTGGAAGAACGGTCTAGCCGATCTTGTGGCGGTTGTTCCTTCGCAAATCTTTAACCCCAATACCGCGCCAGCGGGCGCTTTGCTTGCTGTGCCCGGCGTGACCCGCGAAAGCGCTGCAGTGCTGATGGATCTGCGCAAGGCGGGACGCCAGATCGGCCTTGCTGAGTTGGAGTCTATCGGGGGAGCCACTGTCAATGCGTTATACTCACCGATTTCGACATTTCCTTCTGATACGCTTTTCGTCACCCATTGGGCCCCCGGGCAAGCTTGGGGGGAGCGGATGGCGATCACGATTACTCCCGCGAGTCTTTATGGCCCTTGGCGTATCCTCTACACCGACCGGGTCGATCTCCGTCCGACAGCGCCTGCGCCGAATGGTTTCCCGAATCTTCCCCCTCGCGGTGGCGATGCGGATG
Organism: Pseudomonadota bacterium; assembly: GCA_021803785.1. Lineage (GTDB taxonomy): Bacteria > Pseudomonadota > Gammaproteobacteria > Burkholderiales > Rhodocyclaceae > Niveibacterium. Next base: position 1,360 of record JAJZLD010000323.1, read on the forward strand.
CTCCAGCGGCCCCGTTGCTTCCTGGTGGCGGCATCGGCCCCTGAGCCAAACAAGAGCCTGCTTAGTCCATTAGCTGTTTTACCACGCAGTGTCGTGCACTGGTTCTCGATGCCGGCCGATCGGCTCCCGGCGCATGCAAGGCCACAGGCGATTCGGCTTCGTCTTTTGCAATCCAGCCCATTTGCCCGCACGGCATTTGCATGGTTCGAGCGCGGCGATACTCTTTGCGCATGGTATTGGGACGAAGCGGAGGCTGATCGGCGCTTTGAACGCTACGGACTGGGCCCCGCAAACCCTGTTTGCCCTGAACCGCTCTTGCGTGCTTTGCCGAAAGAGGGCGTACTCATGCTCGCATGCCTGGAAGGCTACGAAGCTGTGCGCCTTGTGCCGGGTCGGGCGCCAATTACCTGCTGGTGGCCACAGCCGCCGGATGACGCTGAATGGATCGAGTTCCTGCGTGACGCCGGGCTCTCTGCAGACCTCCCTCGACCTCACCCAAGCTCGCTTCCCTGGCTTGAGAAACCCACTCAACCGGTTTATGTGGTTCGGGCGCGTGCACGAGACGGCCAGATCGCCGAGTACATCTTCTATGCCACGCTCGTTTTTTGTGCTGGTGCACTAGCGCTTTGGTTTGGGCTTTGGCAGCTGACCTTGACTCGCGCGCTTGCTGAAGCCCAAGCTCGCCGCGCTGCGCTCTCAAGTCAACTCGAACGCGTGTTGGCCGATCGCGAAGCCGCGGAACGCGATGCCGCTGCAGTTGCTGAACTGGCCGCCAATGAGGCGGGCCCGGAGCAGATCCAACTACTCCTTTCGGTTGCTCAGGCTGGCGTTGGGAACGGGCAGAAGTTTACGCTCGACGAATGGGATGTGCGCAACGGCAAACTGCGCGCCGCGCTCAGAATCGAGGCTGGCGACGCCTCCCGCGTCGCGCTGCTGCGCGCGCTTGAAGCAATCGATGCGTTTCACAACGTCCGCATTCAAGTCGGCAATGATCCGCGTATGCTCGTCGTTACCGCTGATCTTCGCTCAGAACGTGAAGGGAGTGATGCATGACGCCCACGCATATTCTCGCCCGGGTGCGCGCAGCTCTCGCGCCCCAGCTTGCCGAAATGCGGCGAGAACTCGCCGGCAACCCGCGTCTTCGCATCGGTTTGGCTGCAATCGTTGCAATCATCGCGGCCTATGGCCTGCTGAGCTGGCAGGAGTACCTTCAAGCCCTAGAGAAGGAAGTCGTCCGCGCCCGGCGCGATGTTGCGCGGCTTGATGCGCTTAACGGCAGCGGCCCGCAATGGATGGCACGACGCCAGGAAGCGGCTCGCGCTCGTGCCGCGTATGAGGCCCGCCTGTGGCGAGCACCCTCTGTCGCGCAGGCGCAAGCCAGCTTTCAGGACTGGGTTGCCCTCCGTCTCAAGGCACTCAACGTCGTTGAGCCAAAGCTCAACATCGTTGACGATCCCCTAGCGACAGGCAACGCTTCGGGCGCAGATCATCCTTACCCGGTGCGTCTGAGGGTCGAGTTTCCATTCTCGGCCCGACAACTGGAAGACTTTCTCGGGGCGATCTACATGTCTGGGCGCAACGTACGTGTCGAGTCGATTTTCGCAGGCCGATCCAAGCGCAAGCTCGAAATGACGCTGCTTACCTGGACCACCATTGGCGAAACCGAAGAGCCCGACATCCCGTCCGCCGCTGTCGATCAATCCGCGCCTCAGGCTGCCGACGCCCTCGACGCACTCATCCGCAAGAGCCTTCCGCAATGATCCGTCGGCTCGCAACCCTGCTAGTCTTTCTCTGGATTCTGGTGGCGCTGGCCTACTGGCTTGCCGGCCCGCGTGTGCCGCTTGCGACATCCAGCCAACTCGCGACCGACGACTGGCAGTTGGTTCAACCCGAATTCCCCGATGCCAATCTCGCCTGGGACGATCTCAAATCGCGCTTTATCTGGGGCGCGCCGCCGCCACCTCCGGGCGTGGCCAACGCTGGCAAGCTTGAAGAGCCGCCGCTCACCCCGCCCGATTGGCGCATCCTGGCTGCCGTCAATTCGGGCGCCGATCGATTCATCGTTGTGCAAGTCGGCACGCAGCCCCCGGTTAATGTTGCAGCCGGCGAGAAGTTGCCCGACGGTAGCAAGCTCGTGCGTATCGAGGCCGATCGCCTCTATCTCGTCGTCAATGGCAAGAAACGGATTTTGAGGATCTATCCCGAATGAAGCACCCTGTCCGCCGCGCAAGTCCGTGGCGCCTCATGCCCGCATTGGTTGCAACGCTTGTCGGTTGCACCACAGGTTCGCCATTCATCCCCGACCCGATCAACCCGCTCAAACGTGGCACTTCATCCCCCGGAGGGCCGGACGGCATGGCCGCGGCGGGCGGCGGCGCGCAGATTGCTAACGACACCGGTCTCTATCAAACGCCTGCGCCCCCTCCCGCTCAGCGCAGCAGCGCAGGCGCCCGCTCTGCCGCGGCGCCCAAGCCGGAAAACGAAGCTGCCGACACATCCCTG
>JAJZLD010000324.1 GCA_021803785.1 Pseudomonadota bacterium
GCGTGGGTCGCTTGGTCAAGAGTGGCGACGGCAGCTTTAGCCGCGAGGCCGAAGCATGAGCGCCGCTCCGGTGCTTGTCCTTGCGTTCGGGAATCCCGGGCGCGGTGACGATGCGCTCGGGCCGATGCTTGCCGATCGGCTGGAAGACTGGCTTGCCACGCACGGCAGGAGCGACGTGGAGGTGATCGTCGACTTCCAGCTCAACATCGAACATGCCCTTGATCTGGCTGATCGCGAGCGCGTGCTGTTTGTGGATGCGCGCGCGTCAGGCGAGAACGGGGCACGGCTGGATGCGGTTTCTGCCCGCGCTGACGCCAGCTACTCTACGCACGCGGTTTCACCGCAAGGCTTGCTGGCGGTGCATGAACAAATCATGAGGGAGACGCCACCGCAAGCGGAACTGCTCTCTTTGCGGGGGCATTCCTTCGAGTTGGGCGACCCTCTGAGCCTGGTTGCGCGACAAGCCCTGGAAACAGGATGGAGCGATCTGCTCGGATGGCTTAATGCTGTGACGTGCAGTCGGACGACGGCCAATGTTTGAGGCAAACATCCGCCGCCACGGCGCAACTTTGTTTGATTACCCATGGCCGAGGCGATGACTGAATGCGTGGAGCTTCCGAAGGTCTGGCCTAGCGTTGCCTTCGCTGATTCGCGAACGCCACTGCGGTAAGAACCGCCCTCGCCAAGTATCGCATAATCTGTATTATGTAAAGTGCAATCGCCGCAATTTGTGCTGTCGGCCTGAGCACGCTCACCAGTGTTAGGGTACGCGTGCTTTTGGTGTTCATTTTGGCGTTTTCGTACCACCCCGCTGTTTACCGGTGCTGAGCGTATGGGTGTCAACGCGCCCTAACGCTTCGAGCAGGGTCGCAACCTGCTCTCTAAACTGCTCAACGAGTCGTTCCTGCGTGTCCGATCTCGTCTTCTCGGTGGCGACTAGCAATTCGAGGGCTTGCTTCTGGGTCTCCAGCGTCTCAGCACGCTCGACAAGCGTCTGACGCGCTTGGTCCAACGCAAGCTTTGCTTGCTCAGCCTCCGCAAGCCGGCGCTCCGCCTCTTCACGACGATGTTCGGCCGCTTGCAGCAAAGTCTTTGTCTGCGCGAGCTCACGTCCATCACGTTCGGCAAGGTGCAGATCGTGTTTTGCACGTCCAAGCTCATTGGCGAGGCGGGCCAATTCCTGATTGGCCGACGCAACCGCGTGCTGCTGTCCGATGAGTGCTTCGCCCACCTTGTGCAGCTCGTGTTGCAGGTACTGAACTTGTTGCTCGTGCTGCCGAAGCCCTTGATCGCGTTGCTCCTTCGCGGCTTCGCGAAAATGCTCAAGCGATCGGCGTGCGTCTTGGTACTTCTGATCGAGCGATTGATGGTGTTTCCTCTCCGCTTCCAACTGGTCATGCACATCACTGACCTGCTGTTCGAGTTGGGCACGAACGATTGTTTCCGCACGCAGACGTTCAAGTGCTGCGGCGTGCTCCGTCCGTTCGGCGGCGAGCGCGTCGTGCGCCTGTTGCAATGTGAGGCGAAGCGCATTCGCTTCATCCTGGACGACTTGGAGCTCTGCCTTGGCACGCTGCTGCTCGGCGGAATGCCGCGTTGTCAGCGCCTCGATTCGCTCTTCTGCTTCCACGTGAAGGCGTTCGGCGAGCCGAGCCACGAGACTCTGCAAGGCTTCACTCACCGCCACTTTGGCCGCTGAGCTGCCGCCCTCTTCCTCTTCAATTTCTTTGAGGTAGCGATAAATCGTTGCTTTGGAGCCAGTATCTCCAAGCTCCGTTCGCACCGCATCAATGGACGGGTAACGCCTCCGTGCAATGAGGTTGTTGCGCGCACGAATCACGTCCGCCTTGTAGATGCCGGCTCTTGCCATAGGTCACCTGATTATTCCGTACTACGATATGTATTATCGTAGTACATACTACGCGGAAGATAAAAGCGCCCTCAATAACGCCAAAACTTGTGATCGCATAATCCGGGATTATCGATTGTGAGGGGCAAAATCGTTGCGGTTTCGCTGGTGGTTGCGTACGCATGCGCTGGCAAGGCTGACCGCCGCCTTGGTCATGCTTGGCCGGGGAATGCACGGTTCCAGTTTCAAAAAGCCACTTCATTCAACTGTGTGCGAAGCGCGAACGCAGTGGATTCAACCAGGGCAGCATGGTGCTCAACCACAGTCCCCGGACCGTTCTCGATCCTTAGCGGTCGGTCAGCGCCATGGCAGTCGGCTCGCGTACGTCAGCTAACGAGCGTCGAGGCACTCATCGACATCCGGCCGCCAGCGGTCATCCGCATTGTCTTGTCTAGTGGCTGCATCCGATGTCGAGCGGCCGCTCGGATGTTGAGGTGAAGGAGATGCGGTGATCCTCATGCGGCCATCGAAGGCCCATGGCCGGGGTGCTTGCATGATGACTTTCTTACTGGAGCCGATTTCGAATGGCGGGTTCGCCTGTCCTCCGGAACTCGGCCGGCCGTACCTGAGGCGCACAAGTCTCTTGACCTTCCCTCCGTGGCAATCCTGACACTGTGGGTCCACCTCAACTGAAAGGAGTCCACCATGGAGTTCCGTCTCAACAACATGACGTGCGGCGGCTGCGCGCGATCCGTTACCAAGGCAATTCAAGCGATCGATCCCCACGCCGACGTCGCCACCGACCCGCCAACTCGAATAGCCAGAGTACGTACGTCGCTTTCAGAAGATGAGATCGTGTCGGCCTTGCGGAGCGCAGGCTACCCCCCGCGCGAATCGCTGTGAGCGCCTCCACACGGGCTCGAACAGCGGGCTAAGCCTTGGTGCAAGGCGGGCCGATCAACGGCCCGCCCCCGACCGACATGTTGTGCGATCCGCTCTGGAGCTGTTGGCGATGCGCGCATCAGCAAAGCGCAAGATCAGCGCTTCGATCGGACGACCTCATCCCGATCGCTCCACCTCGTCGCTTGCGTACGGAGAGCGCTACAACTGCTCCGAGATCTGGAGCATAGGCCCCAGTCCGGTACCGAAACGGGCAATTGCCCCACGATGTTGCTGCAACTCGGAGTAGGAAAGGTAGCGAATCCCGAGTTCGGCAACGCGCGAGAAGGCCGGCCGATTCAGTTGTTGGCGCACTTCGTCGCGCCGGCTGTTCGGCGCCACTAGAAACAGCACGCTTGAGGCGCCGAGTTCGGTTCCCAAGGCGAGGTCAAGCATACGAACGATGCCGGAGTAGATCGACGTCGAATGCTCAACTTCGAAGGCCGCTGCGACCCGGGCACTGGCTCGCTCAAACCACACTACGTCGATCAAGCGAACCGCTTCTGCCCCACCATCAAAGCCGGGCGGCAGCTCAGTCAGACAGTCGGCGCCCAGCACGCCATCGGCGTAGGCTCGGCCACGATCATTCGCTGCGATCCAGACGTCAAATCCCAGCGCATGACCCAAATCGCGAAGCCCTCCCTGGATCTGCGTATGGGTGGTGTCGCTCTCCCGCTCGGCGGCCCACACCTTCTGCATGGCCGCGGATTCTTCACGAACCCGGTCGAGATCGGCCCTCCAGGCGCGAAGCGGTGCTTCATCGTCGGCAAGGGGCGGTGCCGTGAGGCGGCCGCTACCCACGTCGAACAGCAGTCCTGCAACGGCCCCCAAGTCGTTCGACAACTGCGAGCGATGTGCCCCATTCAGACGAATCGCCCCATCACGCATTGTCAGGTAGTGGTCCCACCGTCCCAGTTTGACGTTACCGCCGGTCACCGCGTTGTAGCCGCGCACGATTGCCGTGTTGAACGGCAGCACCAGCGTCGGATGGATGAAGTACAAGAGATTCGCAACAGCAGGCCCGAGGCCCTTGATCTTCAGCGCGTCGATCTTGCGGATCGCCTCACGGCAC
>JAJZLD010000028.1 GCA_021803785.1 Pseudomonadota bacterium
CCTGTCGGCATACGGGCCGGACGCGGTGCGCTTTTACACCCGCCGCAAGACAATTACGCAGCGCTGGCCGTCGGCTGGCGTGCGCGAAGGAACGGTGTTTAGCTTCCCAAGTAATCGCTGACCGGACAGCCTCATTCCTCCTTGCAGCCCGCCATTGTGCGGGCCGCATTGCTTTTGCCCAATATCAAAGTTGCGCCCTGCATGACGCCCACAATCCGGCTCATCGGTGCGGTTCTCAGCATCGAGGGGGTTTCAGGTTGGTTGGGTCGCATCAGCTTCGGGGGAGGCGCGATGTTCCAGATACGCATCCATGGTCGCGGTGGTCAGGGGGTGGTGTCCGCCGCCGAAATGCTCTCGGTCGCCGCCTTTCTCGATGGCGAATGGGCGCAAGCCTTTCCCAGCTTCGGTTCTGAGCGCACAGGCGCTCCGGTAGTCGCCTTCTGCCGTATCGACAAGAAGGAGATACGGTCGCGTGAGCCGGTCATCAAGCCGGACGCGCTGATCATTCAGGACCCCACCCTGCTCCATCAGATCGACGTGTTCGCGGGCCTGGTCAGTACCGGCTACGTGTTGATCAATTCGAGCAGTAGTTTCGAAGAGTTGGGCCTCGCTTCGGTCGCAGAACGCTTCCCGCCGGCGCACTTATGCACGATGCCCGCGACCGAAATCGCCTTGCGTCATGTTGGTCGCCCGGTCCCAAACGTCCCGCTGCTGGCCGGCTTCGCAGCGATTACCGGCCTGGTGCGACTCGAATCCATCCACGCCGCAATTCGCGAGAAGTTCAATCCGCGCATCGCCGAGGCCAACATCGCGGCCGCGAGTGATGCCTTCGCCACCGCGCGATCAATGGCGGCACTGCAACCCGCCGAAATCTGAACTGCCAGTTGGCCGACGGGCTGCAAGGAGGTCTCACGTGCTTAAACAGATCGAAGGTTCGCGGGCCGTCGCCGAAGCGGTAGCGCTATGCCGGCCCGAGGTGATTTGCGCCTATCCGATATCTCCGCAAACGCACATCGTTGAAGCACTTTCCGAGATGGTGCGAACCGGCGATATACGGCCCTGTGAATACATCAACGTTGAGTCGGAGTTCGCCGCATTGTCGGTAGCGATCGGCGCTTCGGCCGCGGGGGCGCGTGCGTACACGGCCACCGCCTCTCAAGGCCTGCTGTTCATGGCCGAAGCAGTGTTCAACGCATCGGGGCTGGGCCTGCCGATCGTGATGACGATAGCCAATCGTGCGATCGGCGCGCCGATCAATATCTGGAACGATCATTCCGATTCGATGGCCTTGCGCGACAGTGGATGGCTGCAACTCTTCGCCGAGAACAATCAGGAAGCTCTGGATCTGCACATCCAGGCCTTCAAGTTGGCCGAAGCCTTGTCGCTGCCGGTGATGGTGTGCATGGATGGCTTCATCCTTACCCATGCTTACGAACGCGTCGACATCCCGAGCCAGGAGCTGGTCGACAGTTACTTGCCGCCCTACGAGCCGCGCCAGCTCCTAGACCCGGACGATCCGGTTTCGATTGGTGCGATGGTAGGCCCCGAAGCCTTCACCGAGGTGCGCTACCTTGCCCATGCTCGGCAACTGCAGGCCTTGGCGCTGATCCCTGAACTTGCGCTTGAGTTCAGCCAGTGTTTCGGCCGAGAAGCCGGCGGACTGATTTCCGAATACCACAGCGAGGGCGCCGACACCGTGATCGTTGCGCTCGGCTCAGTGCTCGGCACCATCAAGGACGTGGTGGACGCACTGCGTGCCGAGGGTGCCTCGATAGGCGTGCTGGCCATCAAGACCTTCCGTCCCTTCCCGCTCGACGCGGTCCGTGAAGCGTTGGCTCAAGCAAAACGCGTTGTGGTAATCGAGCGCAGCTTTGCCATTGGCCAGGGGGGCATCGTCGCCGACTCGCTGCGCAAAGCACTCGCTGGGCTGCACATTCCAACGCACACCGTCGTCGCTGGTCTCGGTGGCAGGCCGATCACGACTGTCTCGCTCGAACGCTTGTTCCGTACTGCGCTCTCGGGAGCGCTGGCGAACCTGAGTTTCCTCGACCTCGACCAGGGCGCAGTCGACCGCGTTCTCGCGCATGAACGCGAGGTTCGCCGCAGTGGGCCTTTGGCGAACCGGATCGTGCACGAAATCGCACGTACCAGTGTCCGCATTGAGTAGGAGAGCAGCATGAGCTTCCAACCTGTCCGCTTCTACCAGACCGGCACCTACACCGTCGGCAACCGGTTGCTCGATGAGGCGCAGCGTACCGTGCAGGCTACCGTTGCCCGCGCCAACTCTCTGACCTCGGGCCACCGCGCTTGCCAAGGCTGCGGTGAGGCACTGGGGGCCCGCTATGCAATGGATGCCGCGATGCATGCATCCGACAGGCAGATGGTGGTCGTCAATGCCACCGGTTGCCTCGAAGTGTTTTCAACGCCCTACCCCGAAACATCATGGCAGGTGCCATGGATGCACTCGCTCTTTGGCAATGCACCGGCGGTTGCTACAGGCGTTGCCGCAGCGCTGCGCGTGAAGGGGCGGCGCAATGTCCGCGTGATTGCACAGGGAGGCGACGGTGGAACAACGGACATCGGCTTTGGTTGCCTTTCCGGCATGTTCGAGCGTAACGACGATGTGCTCTACATCTGTTACGACAACCAGGCCTACATGAACACCGGCGTGCAGCGCTCGTCCGCCACGCCCGCAGCGGCAAGAACCGCGACAACACCTGCGAAGGGGCCCGCGCCCGGCAACGAATTCGGACAGGGCAAGTTCTTGCCAGAGATCGCCATGGCGCATCGGATTCCTTATGTCGCCACTGCGAGCGTTGCGGACTTGCGCGATCTGGAAGCAAAGGTGGAAGAAGCCACCCATCTTCGCGGCGCGCGCTATATCCATGTGCTTGTGCCCTGCCCGCTTGGCTGGGGCGCTGCTTCCAGCGACACGATCCGCCTGGCGCGATTGGCAACCGAGAGCGGCTTGTTCCCGATCTTCGAAGCGCGCTTCGGTGAGGTGAGCGAGGCGCGCCCGATCCGGCGCCTGGTTCCGGTCAACGAGTTCCTGCGCCTGCAAAAGCGCTTTGCGCATCTGTTCGAACCTACGATCGACACCGAACGGATTGCAGTCATCCAGGCGCAGGCCGATCGCAACATCAAGCGTTACGCACTGCTGCCCTGAGGAGCGGAGCCGATCATGGACAAACCTTTTGCCATAACGCTTGACCCAGGCTCGTCACTCGCCAACCACACCGGCAGCTGGCGCACCGCTCGGCCAAGTTATGTCGACCACCTTCCGCCCTGCAACCAAGGCTGCCCAACTGGCGAAAATATCCAGGGCTGGCTCTACCACGCCGAGAGCGGACAATACGAGGCGGCGTGGCGGGTGCTGGTTCAGGACAATCCGATGCCAGCAGTGACCGGACGCGTCTGCTACCACCCCTGCGAAGGGGCGTGCAATCGCGCGCGCCTGGATTCCGCGGTCAGCATCCACGCAGTTGAGCGCTTTCTCGGCGACGAAGCGATCAAGCAGAACTGGCAGTTCGCACGACCGCCAGCCATGAGTGGCAAACGCGTGCTGGTTGTCGGCGCAGGCCCGTCAGGCCTGTCTGCGGCGTACCACCTGGCGCGCCTCGGGCATGCGGTGGAGGTGCGGGAAGCGGGCCCGATGGCGGGCGGCATGATGCGCTTTGGTATCCCGAAGTACCGCTTGCCGCGCGATGTGCTGGACGCTGAGATTCGTCGCATTGAACAACTCGGCGTGACGATCCGGCTCAATACAAAGGTCGAGCATCTCCTCAAGGCGCGTGACGAAGGCGGCTTTGACGCAGCCTTCGTTGCCGTTGGTGCACATGTATCCAAACGGGCCTGGGTGCCCGCTGGCGAGGCTGCGCGCATCATGGACGCACTGAGCGTGCTGCGCAGTGTGGAACTCGGCGAAAAGCCACTGCTCGGCCGCCGTGTGCTGGTGTATGGCGGTGGTAATACTGCAATTGATGTTGCGCGCACTGCACGCCGCCTTGGCGCCGAGGAGGCTGTCATCATCTACCGGCGCACGCGCGATCGGATGCCGGCGCATGACTCGGAAGTTCAGGAAGCGCTGGACGAGGGCGTGATGTTCCGGTGGCTGTCCACGATCAAGATCGGTGCGGACGCCGGAGCGCACGAGCAGTTCACCATCGAGAAGATGGCGCTCGACGAAAACGGTTTTCCTCAGCCAACCGGTGAATTTGAACAGATCGAAGCCGATTCGCTGGTGCTCGCGCTGGGGCAGGACGTTGACCTGTCACTCCTTGATGATGTGCCAGGTCTGCAACTCACTGATGGCATGGTCAGCGTCGACTCGAACATGATGACAGCGTGCCCGGGCATCTTTGCCGGCGGCGATATGGTGCCGGCCGAACGCACGGTAACCGTCGCCCTCGGCCACGGAAAAAAAGCAGCGCGCCATATCGATTCATGGCTGCGGGGTGTGTCACCAGCGGTAGCCGAAAAGCACCCAGTGGCCACCTTTGAACGTCTGAACACCTGGTATTACACAGACGCTCCGCGGTCGGTGCAGCAAGAATTGGAGCGCGTGCGGCGCGAATCGACCTTCGACGAGGTCGTCAGCGGGTTGAACGCAGATACTGCGCTGTTCGAAGCACGCCGCTGCCTCTCGTGCGGCAACTGCTTCGAGTGCGACAACTGCTACGGAGTATGCCCGGACAACGCGGTGATCAAACTTGGTCCGGGCAAACGCTTCAAGATCAACCTGGACTACTGCAAGGGCTGTGGTCTGTGCGCCGCAGAGTGCCCCTGCGGCGCAATCGAGATGGTGCCGGAGACGATCTGAAGTCGTTCAGGATTTGCCGAACACCTCGTTGAGCTGCTGACTGACGCGGACGAATGTGGTGCGCTTGGATAGTTCCTTGAGCTTGCGGGCGCCCACATAGGTGCAAGCTGAACGCACACCGCCGAGCAGATCCTGCAAGGTGTTTGCCACCGGGCCGCGATAGTCAATCAGCACCTCCTTGCCTTCGGAGGCACGGTACTCGGCTACGCCCCCGGCGTATTTCTGCATCGCGACGCGGGAACTCATGCCGTAGAAACGCATCTTGCGTACACCGTCCACTTCTTCCAGTTGCCCGCCACACTCGTCATGACCGGCCAGCATGCCACCGAGCATCACGAAGTCTGCACCGCCGCCGAACGCTTTAGCCACGTCGCCCGGTGTCGTACAGCCGCCGTCCGCACAGATCAAACCGCCCAAGCCGTGCGCAGCATCGGCACATTCGATGATCGCAGAGAGCTGCGGATAGCCCACGCCCGTCATCTTGCGGGTCGTGCACACAGAGCCTGGGCCGATGCCAACCTTGACGATATCGGCCCCGCCCAGCACCAGCTCTTCGGTCATTTCACCGGTAACAACGTTGCCAGCCATGATCGTCAGGGCTGGATAGGCCTCACGCAAGGAGTGGATGAAGTCGACGAACGCCTTGGTATAGCCGTTCGCAACGTCGATGCAGACGCTCTTGATTGCTGGCCCTGCACGCTCCATGACCCGGCGAAACTTCGCCATGTCCGCCGCCCCGATTCCCATCGAGTAGAAGCGGGTGACGTTATCCGGGAGTGCGCTGAAATGGGCTACCAGGGCGTCCTCGTCGTAATGCTTGTGCAGCGCGGTCGCCAGCATCTGTTTGTCGAGCGCGGCGGCCATTTCGAAAGTGCCGGTGACATCCATGTTGGCCGCCACAATCGGCACGCCATGGTACTTCCGCCCCGAGTGCAAAAACGTGTACTCGCGCGAAATGTCGACCTCCGATCGCGACGACAAGGTCGACCGCTTCGGGCGGATCAGGACATCCTTGAAGTCCAGTTTCAGATCCTGTTCGATACGCATACTTCAAACCTCGGTTGTTATGGTTGGCCACGCGGGCCTCTTGCGGGCGACATGATGCGCCGATTCCGGAACAAGGCAATTGATGATGTTTAACCTGAACCTGAATCCGCAATCTCGCTCAGATCGTCCCTAGATGATCACAGTCCCGAGCGAAGGCCGGCGCGCGCACAGACGCTGCATGCATGCGGGCCGCGGCACAGACTGCTCGCCTTGCTCAAAGGCCAACACATCGAGCCCACACTCAATCGCCCAACGATACAACTCGTCTGGCGCAAGCAGGAATTCCGGATTGCTCGGTCGGCCAAAACGAGCCTGCCCCAGCATGAATGTCTCGTAGATCAGCACTGCACCCGGCCGTAGCATGGCCGCAAGACTCGGAAGGCGGGGCCGGAAGAGGTAGTTCGTGACGACCACGCCGGCAAATACCTGCCCGGCGAGCGGCCAGCGCTCGCCTTCCAGGTCGCAGCACCGCGTCTCAACGCCAGGCAGATCTGCAAGTCCAGCCAGGGCCTGCGCGTCGCGATCGACTGCCAGAACTGGCCAACCATTCGCCGCCAGCCACCGTGCGTGCCGCCCGCGACCACATGCGAGGTCAAGCACGCGACCCTGCGGCAGCAAGCCCGCTTGCGCCAGCACCCAGGGCGAAGGCTCACCGATGGTTTGGCTGCCGCCATACAGAGCGGAATTATTGTTTACCATTGCCGTTACCATTTTCTTTTGTCACCCGCCTGCGCAAGACCAAGCAAGCGCACGCCAAACCGAAGACAATAGCGCGGCGCGGCCGACCTGGCCCGCAAGCTCGGCCGGATGACCCATCGCAAGTGTGCTGTCAGCCGCGCCGACTACGATGCCGCCAACAACCGGATCGGGTGTCAGCATGGAAGAGCAACACTACCTCACGCCACTCTTTGCGCCACAGGTGGTCGCAATCATCGGCGCCACGCCGCGCGAAGGCGCGCTCGGCGAAGTGCTCGTCAGGAACATGCAAGAGAGCGGCTTCAAGGGCAAGCTCTACGCAGTAAACCCGAAATATCAGGACGTTCTTGGTACGCCCTGCGTGCACAGCATTGGCGATGTACCGCAACGGGTCGACCTCGCCGTCATCGCCACGCCAGCGCCAACCGTGCCCGATGTGGTTGCCGCATGCGGCAAGGCGCGGGTACGCACCGCAGTCATCCTTTCCGCGGGCTTCGCCGAAAGCGGTGCTGATGGCGCCGCGATGGAACGCGACATCGTGCGCCTTGCGGAAAAATACGGTGTGCGCATCCTCGGCCCCAACAGCCTTGGCATTGCCCGTGCGATTGCCGGGCTCAACGCCACCTTTGCCCACGCCGCCCCGAAGGCCGGCAGCATCGGTTTCGTTTCGCAATCTGGCGCGCTGTGCGCTGCGATTCTCGACTGGGCCAAGACCACCGGCGTCGGCTTCTCCAACGTGGTGTCGCTCGGTGGCTCGTGCGATCTGGATTTCGGCGAGATCCTCGATTACCTGATCTGGGACTTTCGCACCGAGAGCATCCTGCTGTACATCGAGGGTATCCGCGATGCTCGGCGTTTTATGAGTTCGCTGCGGACCGCGGCCCGTGCCAAGCCGATCATGGTGATCAAGGTGGGCCGACATCCGTCTGGTTCGCGCGCGGCGCATTCGCACACCGGTGCAATCGTCGGCGAGGACATCGTTTTCGACGCGGCGCTGCGCCGTGCGGGTGTGATCCGGTTGAAATATCTGACGCAGATGTTCGCCGCCACGCAGGCGCTGTTCACTCGCTTCCGCCCGCGTGGCAACCGTTTGGCGATCATCACCAACGGCGGCGGCCCGGGCGTCATGGCTGCCGACCGCGCCGGTGACCTCGGCATTCCGTTGGCGGAACTCTCGCCGCAAACAGTGGCCACGCTCAACCGCGATCTGCCACGCGCCTGGTCGCACGACAATCCGATCGACATGGTCGGCGACGCCGATCCGGACCGTTACGCACGCACGCTTGAGACCGTCCTTGCCGACCCTGGCGTCGACGGAGTGCTGGCGATCCTGACGCCACAGGCGATGACCTTGCCGATCGAAGTAGCCCAACGTGTCGTCGAGATCGACAAGAAAGCGGATAAGCCCATTCTTTGCTGCTGGATGGGCGAATCGCAAGTGGCCGCTGCGCGTGAATTGTTCGTCGCCGCGGGTATCCCGAGCTTCCGCACGCCAGAGCCAGCAATCGACCTCTTCTCGCAGATCTCGGCCTACTACCAGAACCAGAAGTTGCTCACCCAGGTACCGGCACCGCTCTCGAACCTTGAGCCGCCAGACGTTGCCGGCGCGCGCGCCGTTATCGAGAACGCGATCGAAGCCGGCCGCACCACGCTTACCCGTAGTGAAGCCCGCCAGGTGCTGGCCTCGTTCCGCATTCCGGTTCGGCGTACGCTGGTTGCGCACACCGCGGCGCAAGCGGTGACGATGGCCTATGACATCGGCTTTCCGGTGATCATGCGTCCCAACGCCATGCTGCAGCAGCGCATCAGCGCGAGCCCGAAACGCTTTCCGGCAAGCGCGGTGGCAACACATCTGGCCTTTGAAGAACTGATGGACGATCTGCGCAGTCGCGACGAAGAAAGCGCGTCGCACGGCATCACCATCGAACCGCGGGTCGATGTTGCCAGCGGGCGTGGGCTGCTGCTCGGGGTATCGCGCGACCCGGTGTTCGGGCCGGTCATTTCGTTTGGCGAACACGGCGTCGATGCAGAAAGCCTCGAAGGGCGTACCGTCGCGCTGCCACCATTGAACGAATTCCTCGCTAAGGATCTAGTGCGGTCCCACCGGATCGCGGCCAAGTTGGGCGATTGGCGTGGTCTGCCCGCGATCGCGATGGATCGGCTCGAATTCGTCCTGCTGCGCCTCTCCGAAATGGTCTGCGAACTGCCCTGGGTGCGCTCGGTCGATATCCAGCCGCTGGTTGCCGATGAGCAGGAAGTCGTCGCGGTCGATGTGCGAATCGTGGTTGGCCGCGTGCCGAAGAAGGCCGGGCGCTACGATCACATGGCGATCCACCCTTACCCCAGCAACCTTGTGCAGCACGTCAGCTTGCGCGACGGCACCGCCGTGGTGGTGCGGCCAATCATGCCGGAAGACGCGGTGCTCGAGCAGGCATTCGTTCGCCGCCTCTCGCCGGAGACGAAGTACTACCGCTTCATGAGCGCGCTGTCGGAGCTCCCGCCTCAGATGCTCGCGAAACTCACGCAGATTGACTACGACCGCGAGATGGCCTTCGTCGCGACCACGGAGCGCGACGGAGCCGAATACGAACTGGGCGTATGCCGCTACGCCGTGAACCCGGACGGCAAGAGCTGCGAGTTCGCGATCGTGGTGTCCGACGACGCTAAGGGCAGCGGCCTCGCGCAACGCCTGATGGATATCCTGATCCTGAGCGCGAAAGAGCGCGGCCTGCTCGAAATGAAGGGCATCTTCCTGACCGACAATGAGCGCATGCTGCGGTTCGTGCGCAAGATCGGATTCAAGCTCACGAATGATCCGGAAGATACCTCGATTAAACTCGGAAGCCTTGATATCCAGGCCTACCAATCCCCAGGAGCTCCCGAATGAGCAAGCAACATATCCACGTCATCACCCTGGCCGAGATCGTGCCCCAGCACGAATCCGAGGTTATCCAGGTGCTGCGCGCTGCGGCCGTACTAACCCGCCAGGAGGACGGCTGCCTGCGCTACGACCTGTATCGCGACACCACCAACCCAATGCGGATCAATACCATCGAGGTGTGGGCTGACGAAGCTGCCCTCAATCGCCACATGAATGCTCCGCATGTAAAGCAAGCGATCATGACCCTGATCGGAAAGCTCGCAGGCATTCCACAGTTCCGCGTGCTGCAGGCGGTCGATGAGTTCGAAATCTGATTGAGATGTGCGAAGCGCTCGCCCGCTGCACCTGGGTCACGAGCGATCCGCTGTACCTTCAGTATCACGACACCGAATGGGGGGTGCCGCTGGCTGAGGCCAACGCACTCTTCGAATGCCTCACGCTGGAAGGCGCGCAAGCGGGTTTGTCCTGGCTGACGATTCTGCGCAAGCGGGAAGGCTATCGGCGCGCGTTCGCGAGGTTCGATCCGGCCAAAGTCGCACGCTTCAGCGACGACGATGTCACCCGCCTTCTCGCGGACCCCGGCATCGTGCGCCATCGCGGCAAGATCGAGGCAACCATCGGCAACGCGCGCGCCTGGCTTGCGCTGCAGGATGGTGGCGTGGACCCAGTGAAATGGCTGTGGTCTTTCGTCGATGGACGCCCGCAATTCCCGCCCCCCTGTGCCGCGCCACAGGCGACAAATGCAGTATCCGACCAGATGAGTCGCGCGCTGCGCAAAGCCGGCTTCCGCTTTGTCGGCAGCACCACCTGCTACGCCTTCATGCAGGCCGTTGGCATGGTGAATGACCACGCCGAGGGTTGTTTCCGCCGGAACGAGGTCGCACAATCCGCGGCCAGCTTCAGTCTTTAAGGAATCTCCCCCCAATGAACGACGCCGTCCAGCACATCGAATTCAACGGCCTGCCCGCAATCCGCCTGCCCGCCCGTGACGGTGCGCAGGTTACGATCATGCGCCACGGTGCGCAGGTGATCAGCTGGATCCCGGCTGGCGGCGAAGAGCGCCTGTTCCTCAGCGAACGCGCGCGCTTCGAGGCGGGTGTGCCGATCCGCGGAGGCATCCCGGTCTGCTTCCCGCAGTTTGGTTCGCGGGGCCCGCTGCCCAAACACGGTTTCGTGCGCACCGTCGTCTGGGATGTCGATACCGCACGCGCCGAGAAGGACTTCGCCACCGCTACGCTCTCGATCAGTGACGATGACATCTCGCGGGCCATCTGGCCCCATGCCTTCCGCGCAGAGCTGACCGTCCTCGTGACCGGGCAAAGGCTGGACGTGGAACTGGGCGTGCACAACCCGGGCGACGAGCCGCTGCGTTTCACCTGCGCGCTTCACAGCTACCTCGCAACCAAGGAAGTCGAAGAGAGCAAGATCGAAGGCCTGCGCGGCCTGCGCTACCTCGACGCCACCCGCGGCACGGAACACAAGGAAACCGGCACCGAACTGATGATCGAAGCGGAGACCGACCGGATCTACTTCGACGCCACGAAGCCCTTGTTGCTGAGCGAGCACCGCCGCGCGCTGGGGGTTTCTGCCGAAAACCTGCCCGACGCCGTGATCTGGAACCCTTGGGAGCATCTATCGGCGGCGCTCCCGGACATGACACCGCTAGGCTTCCGCCGCATGCTGTGTATCGAGCACGGCGCAATCGGCACGCCGGTGGAACTTGCGCCCGGCGGCGAATGGTGGGGCCGGCAGAGTCTCGTCGCGCTCTGATTGGCAAGCCGGGCCCGGCGGGCTCCGATGTTAGAATTCGCGGTTTTCTGACATTCTGAGTCGATGCCCGAATCCGACGCGCCCGCGGCGCCCACCACACTGCTGCGCCCCCTGCTGATCTGGCTGCCGCCAGTCATTTTGCTGGGCGCGGCGGTCTGGGTACTCATGGCCGGCGCCAACGTCCCGGTTTTCGTTACGCTCAATGCCGCCGCCCAATCACTGCCGGAGCACTTCTGGTCATGGGCGACGGCACTCGGCACCGGCGCCTGCGCCTATGCGCTGATCGCCCCGACGCTGCCCAAGCACCCGCGTCTGATGGCCGCCGCGCTGCTGACCGGCGCCTTCGGCGGCATCTTTACGCACACCATCAAGCCGCTGCTCAATGCCGCCCGCCCCGCCGCGGTGCTCGCAGCGGATCAGATCCACGTGATCGGCGATACGCTGACCCGCAACTCGTTTCCGTCGGGCCACGCAATGACGGCCTTCGCGTTTGCCGCGACCCTCGTGTTCTTCAGCCAGCGACCTGGTAGGCTGGCGCTGGTGCTGCTGCCGGCGGCGATCGTGGTTGCCCTGTCGCGCATCGCGGTTGGTGCACACTGGCCGCTTGATGTACTGGTTGGGGCCGCCGGCGGCTGGCTGTCCGGCGCGGCCGGCGAAGCAGTGTCACGTCGCTGGCTGATCTGGCAACGCCCTGCCATGCAGGCCGTGATGGCGACCGCTCTGGTGATCATGGGCGCCAGCCTGGCATTCACGAACCTCGGCTATCCGCAGGCAGACTGGCTGAAGTGGGCGCTGTCTGCGCTCGCCTTCGTCAGCGGTCTTGTGGCGCTGCGCCAGCAGTGGGCGCAAAGGGCGCGGAAGGTGGCGCCATGATCAAACGCTTGATCGCCCTCGCCATCTCGCTGGCTCTGCTCGGCTGGCTTGCCGCCAGCGGCAACTGGCGCGACGTCGGCAGCCGGCTCGCAACGATTCCGCCCGCCACGCTGGCGCTCGCACTCAGCGGCTTTCTGCTGAGCTACCTGCTGCGTGCAGCCCGTATCCGGGACGAGTTCGCCGACGTCGCAGCCGGGCACTTCTGGGCCATGGCGCGCGTCACCTCCGCGCATAACGCCGCTATCAACGTGGTGCCGTTACGTGGCGGCGAAATTGCACTACCCGTGCTGCTGCAACGCGAATTCGGCGTGCCGATGGGCCGGGCGCTGGTCTCGCTCCTCTGGCTGCGCATGCAGGACGCTTTCGTCGTGCTGCTGCTGGCGGCCTGGGTCTGGCCCGGGCTCGATACCGTTTTGCGTGCGCTGTGGAGCATTGCGGTGCTCGTCGCAGCCTGGGCGGTGCCCGCTTGGGCGCGCGCCCATCCGATCGGCGCGGAACCGCTTCCGGGTTGGCAAGGCAAGCTCGCCAAAGTCCGTATCGCGCTCGCGCACTCAACGCGCGGAGCAGTTCGCAGTTGGGCCTGGACGCTGTCGAATTGGATTGTGAAACTCTCGGCGCAAACCCTGCTGCTCGGCGCCTTGCTCGGTCAGGCCGGCGTGCTCGCCAGTGCAGGCGTGCTTGGCGGCGAGTTGGCCGCGATCCTTCCGGTGCAGGGCGTGGCCGGTTTCGGCACTTACGAAGCCGGCGTTGCTGCCGCACTGACGCCGCACGGCATTACACTCGCAACCGGGCTGCAGGCCGCGTTCGCGTTGCACCTCGTTATCATCGCGGCCGCGGTCAGCGCCGGCGCGGCGGCATTCGTCGCGCTCCCGGCAGGGCCCCATTCGGCCAATGCAAACGGAAAAACATAATGAACACTGTCGCCACACCGGCTACAAGCCAGGCTCCCGCATCCATTCCGCCGCACCGTCTGTCGGTCGTGGTACCGATGTACAACGAAGCCGAAAACGTCGCGCCGCTCGCCAAGCGCGTGCATGAAGCGCTGCACGACTACCCGTATCCGTGGGAACTGATCCTCGTCGACGATGGCAGCTCCGACGGCACCCCCGGCGAGCTTGCGGCTGCAGCGCGGCACTACGGCCCACATGTGCGCGTCGTGTCACTGATGCGCAACTTCAAGCAGACCGCGGCGATGCAGGCTGGCGTTGACGCTGCGCGCGGCGACGTGATTGTGACGATGGACGGCGACCTCCAGAACGACCCGATCGACATCCCGCGCATGGTCGGCCGTCTGCTGAACGAGGACCTCGACCTCGTCGCCGGCTGGCGCAAGAACCGCAAGGACGGCATGGTGCTGCGCAAGATCCCGTCGCGCATCGCCAACCGCCTGATCGCCCGCATCACCGGCGTCAAACTCAACGACTACGGCTGCAGCCTCAAGGCCTTCCGCGCCAGCGTGATCAAGAACGTGCGGCTGTACGGCGAAATGCACCGATTCATCCCGGCCTGGCTCGCAACCGTCACAACCCCGCGCCGCATCGCCGAGGAAGTGGTGACGCACCATGCGCGCCAGTTTGGCCAGAGCAAGTACGGCATCTCGCGCACCTTCCGCGTCATCCTGGATCTGATCTCGGTGTTCTTCTTCATGCGCTACCGCGCTCGCCCCGGCCACTTCTTCGGCGGCATCGGCCTCGGCATGGGGGTTATCGGCGGTCTGATCCTCAGCTGGCTCGCAGCGCTCAAACTGTTCACCGGTGCATCGATCGGCCAGCGCCCCTTGTTGCAGCTGGGTTTCTTCCTGATCATCGCGTCGTTCCAGTTCATCTCGACCGGCGTGCTGGCGGAAACGCTTGCGCGGATCTACTTCGAATCCGGCGCCGCCTCGCAGTACCGGGTACGCGATCCCGATGAGCCCGACGAAGGCGACGCCTGGCACAAACCCGGACAGGCCGAGGTCGAATGAGCGCCACCTTGCCGGCGCCGACTTTACGTGACCGGCTGGTACTGTTTCTTGTACCGGCCGTCCTGCTGTTGCTGAATCTGGGTGGTGCGCCGCTGTTCGATGTTGACGAAGGCGCCTTCTCTGAAGCGACCCGCGAGATGTTCGAGCGCGGCGACTTCCTCTCCACCTGGCTCAACGGCGTACCGCGATTCGATAAGCCGATCCTGATCTACTGGCTGCAGGCAATTCCGGTGGGGCTGTTCGGCGTATCGGAATGGGCCTTCCGCTTACCTTCCGCCCTGGCCGCAGCGCTTTGGTGTGCGGTGATCGGCAACTTCGCATGGCGCCGGTTCGGCCGTGAAACGGCGCAGCTGGCGGCCCTCGTGGCAGCCACCAGCGTTGGGGTATTTGTGATTGGCCGCGCCGCCACGGCGGACGCGCTGCTGAACCTGCTACTCGCGCTCGCGCTGACCGATGCATGGCGTCATCTCGAATCCGGAGCGCGGGCGCCGCTGCGGCGGATGTACCTCTGGATCGCGCTGGGGGTGCTGACCAAAGGGCCGATCGCACTGGCGATCCCCGCTGCCGTCACGCTGGCCTATTGCGTCAGCCGCGGCAACTTAAAAACGTGGCTGCGTGCAGTCGTCGATCCGATCGGCTGGGTGATTCTCATCGCCGTGGCGGCACCATGGTATGCCGCGGCGCTGATGATCCACGGCCAAGCCTTCATCGACGGCTTCATCATGAAGCACAACGTCGGCCGCTTCTCGGGCCCAATGGAAGGCCATGGTGGCAGCCTCTTCTACTATCCGGTCATCGTGCCGCTGCTCCTGCTGCCCTGGATTGCGCCGCTGCTGCGCGCAGTCAGCGCCGTGCGCAGCGACACCGCCGATCCGCTGCGCCGCTTCCTGTGGATCTGGTTCGGTTTCGTGCTGGTGTTCTTCTCGCTTTCAGGCACGAAGCTGCCGCACTACGCGCTCTATGGCTGCTCGCCATTATTCCTGCTGGTAGCGCTGCATCGCGAGCGCTTGAAAACCGTCGCGCTCGGCGTGCTGCCGGCGATCCTTGCGCTCGCGTTCTTCGCCGCCTTGCCGTCGCTCATCCGACAACTACTGGCAAGCGGCCGAATCGCTGATCCCTACTACGTGGCCCAGCTCTCGCGAGCGGATGACGCGGCCGGGTTCTGGTACCACCTGGCGACCCTCGGAGCACTGGTCGCGGCAGTGTTGATCGCCGTGCTCTGGCGCACCGCCGCATGGCGGCGGCTCGCTGCCATTGCGGCGATTCAGGGCGTGCTGCTTGCGACCGTGGTAACCCCGTACGTGGGCGACCTGCTGCAAGGTCCGGTCAAACGCGCCGCACTCGCGGCACGCACCATGCGGGAGCCCGGCGTGCAGTGGAACTTCTTCCAGCCAAGTTTTGCGGTGTACCGCGAACGTCAGGCGCCGGCTCGGGCACCGCTGTCGGGCGAAATCGCACTGACGCGCGCCGACCGCATTCCGGCCGACGCAAATATCGACGTGCTCTACAGCGAGGGCGGCGTACGCCTGGTTCGGCAACGATGAGCATGACACGCATGTTTTCCGAAGACCGCCCCAACACGCCTGCTGGCCCCGCGCTCGCAGCGCTGATGGTCGCAATCGTGCTGCTGACGATATGGCGGATCTGGGTCATCACACACTCAGGCGCAACGCTCTATGTTGACGAGGCCTACTACTGGGGCTGGTCGCAAACGCTCGCGTGGGGCTACTTTTCAAAGCCGCCGCTCGTCGCCGCCGTAATCAAGGCAAGCACCGCTTTGCTCGGCGACGGGCTGATCGGCGTCAAGGCGGGTTCGTTATTGCTCTACCCCGCAACCGCCCTGCTGCTGTTCGGTCTCGGGCGCCGGCTCTACGACACGCGCACCGCGCTGCTCGCGGCGCTGGCCTTCCTGACGCTACCGATCACGACCGCACTGAGCCTTTTCATTTCAACCGACGCGCTGTTGCTGTTCTTTTGGACCGCCTCGCTGTGGGCACTGCATAACGCCACGGAGCGCGATCGCGCGCGCGACTGGGTGCTGCTCGGTCTGACCTGCGGTCTGGGCCTGATGTCGAAGTACACGATGGCCGCCTTCGCGCTGACGGCTGCCCTGCTCCTGCTGACCAGCCCTGAAGGGCGTCGTAAGCTGGTGAGCCCCGGCCCCTGGATCACGGCCCTGGTCGCGCTCGCCGTGCTCGCCCCGAACCTGTGGTGGAACTGGGCAAATGGCTTTCCGACCTTCCGCCACACTGCGGAGATCACCCAGCAGCACAAGGACGCCAACCTGCTGGAGTTCATCGGGGCCCAAATTGGTTCGATCGGCCCGCTGCTGGCCATCGGCTTCATCGGTGCCATCGTCACACTGCGCAGCACCTGGCGCAGTAAAGCCGACCGCCTGCTGTTCGCCGGTTCGGTACCGCTGCTGCTTCTGGTGATGGCCCAGGCCAGCACCAGCGAAGCCAATGCAAACTGGGCTGGCCCGATCTTCGCCGGCGGCACGCTGCTGGCGGTCGCCTGGCTCTCGCGCACATCGGGTCGCCGCAAGCTACTCGTTGCCGCGATCGGCCTGAACGTGTTGGTCGCCGTGGTGGTGTATCAGTGGCCACAGATCCTGTCCGTGATGCATCGGCCGCTCACCGCGAAGATCGATCCGTTCAAGCGCATGAAGGGCTGGGATTCGCTG
>JAJZLD010000325.1 GCA_021803785.1 Pseudomonadota bacterium
CGAGCGTGGGTTGGTGATCGCGCGACTGGCCGCCGTTTGCTGTTGGCAGCCCTGATCCGTGTTCAGGGGATTTCGTCTCGCCAGCTTGAAGAGGTCGTGTCGGCCACCGAGCAACGCTGGCTGGCCGAACGCCAAGCTGCCGCGGCCCCCCAGCTGAGCTATGCCGAGCAGGCTGACCTGCCGGACTGGCTTGCCGGCCGTCTGGCCGAGGTGCATGGCGAAGAGCGTGCCTTGCGCTTGGCGCAAGCGCTCAACCGCCCGGCGCCGCTCGATTTGCGTGTCAATCCGCTGAAAGCCAAGCGTGATGAGGTGATCGCGCAGTTGCGTGCAGACGGCATTGCTTGCGAGGCGGGCATCTATTCGCCGCTGGCCATTCGATTGGCCGAAAAGCCCTCGCTCGCGAAGCATCCGCTCTTCCTGGATGGGGTGATTGAGGTGCAGGACGAAGGCAGCCAGCTACTCGGTTTCCTGGTCGCCCCGAAACGTGGCGAGATGGTGGCCGATTTCTGTGCCGGCGCCGGCGGCAAAACCTTGTTGCTGGGCGGGCTGATGCGCTCCACTGGCCGGCTCTATGCGTTTGATATCTCAGAGCGGCGCCTCGCGCGCCTGAAGCCGCGTGTGGCGCGGTCCGGGCTCTCGAACGTGCATACCTCGGCCATTGCGCACGAGAACGACGCGCGCCTCAAGCGGCTGGCGGGCAAGATCGATCGCGTGCTGGTCGATGCGCCGTGCAGCGGGCTTGGCACGCTGCGCCGCAACCCGGACTTGAAGTGGCGCCAGTCGCCGGAGGCGGTGCAGGAGCTCACCGTGAAGCAGCTGTCGATTCTGTCGGGCGCAGCCCGGTTGCTGAAGAAGGGCGGGCGCCTCGTCTATGCGACGTGCAGCGTATTGCCGGAAGAGAACGATGCCATCGTCGATGCCTTCCTGGCAGCGAATCCGGGCTTCCGCATCGTGTCGGCGCAGGATGTGCTGACGACGCAGGGAATCAACCTGGCCTGCGGCGAGCGGCTGCGCCTCGATCCGCTGGAGCATGGCACTGACGGGTTCTTCGCGGTTGCGATGGAGCGCGGCGAATGAGCACGCAGGAAACGTCACAACAGGCCGGGAACGCCCTGATTGCGGCCTTCCAGGCGGTTGTTGCGGAGCTGTCGACGACGGCGTCGCAGATGCAGTTGCTTACCGTGGCCATGATTCTTGTGGCTTCCGGTTTTGTCTCACGACGTGTTGTGGCGCACTTTTCGGCGTCGACGACGGTGGCGCGACTGGTTCGCGCCGTGGCGTGGCCCATGACGGCCGTTTTGTTATTGCTGGTCGCGCGCGCCGGATTCCGCATGGCGGGGTATCACGGTACGGAAATCGCGATTGCGATGCAGCTGGCGTTCGCACTCTGCGTGCTGCGGCTGATCGAAGTCGCGCTGCGCCAGGTGTTCTTCAAGTCGTCCTGGCTCAAGGGCGTTGAGCGTTACATCGCCGTCGGCGTCTGGGTCGTAGTGGCGCTGGATCTCTTGGGGTTGCTGCCAGACCTGATCGACTGGCTCGACAGCATGCGCCTGCACATGGGCAGGCAGCAGGTTTCGCTATGGACGCTGATCAATGGTGCTTTGTCGTCCGCTGCAACCATCGCGGTCGCGATGTGGGTGGCAGGCATCATCGAGGACCGCCTGATGGCATCGCGCGGCATGGACAGCAGTGTCCAGGCAGTGCTGGCTCGGCTGTCGCGTGCGTTGCTGTTGTTCATCGGCGTGATGGTCGCCATGTCGCTGGTCGGCCTCGACTTCACGGCCCTTTCGGTTTTTTCGGGGGCTCTGGGCGTCGGCATCGGCCTCGGCATGCAGAAGATCGCCGCCAACTACATTTCGGGCTTCATCATCCTGCTCGATCGCTCGATCCGTATCGGCAACATGATCTCGGTTGGTGCCGACCGCGGCGAGGTGCAACAGATCACGACGCGCTACACGGTGCTGCGGGCACCGACGGGGATCAACGTGATCGTTCCGAACGAAACCTTGATCGGCGCTGTGGTGCAGAATGAGACCTTTGCCGACAAGAACATATGGATCAGCATCCCGGTGCAGGTCAGTTACAACTGCGATGTTGAACGAGCGCTCGCGTTGCTGGTCGAATGCGCATCGGCGGGTGGAGATCGGGTGCTGAAGGATCCACCCCCGGTCGCGCATCTGGTGGCGTTTGCCGATAGCGGTATCAATCTTCAGTTGGGTGTCTGGATCTACGACCCTTTGCAGGGCTCTCTGGGCATCAAGTCGAACATCAATCGCGAGATTTGGCGCCGCTTCCGCGAAGAGGGGATCGAGATCCCGTTCCCGCAGCGCGATGTGCGTATCGTTGGGTCGGTACCGGCAGATGTGCCACCTGCAGCGATTGCACAGGCTGGTGCTGCCTAAGCTGGTTTATGAAGTTTGGGTGGCGCGCCGTTCTCTCGTGGCGCGGCGACCGCTAGTCGCATAAACTCAATAAGTTATAACCATAACCCTGAGGGGAAACGTTTGATGTTTGCTGGAATTTTCGACCTGCCCTGGTGGGGCTATGTGCTGGTGGTGCTGGGCCTGACGCATATCACGATCGCGTCGGTCACGATCTTCCTGCACCGCCACCAAGCGCACCGCGCGCTTGATCTACACGCCATTCCGAGCCATTTCTTCAGGTTCTGGCTGTGGATGACGACAGGCATGGTCACGAAGGAGTGGGCGGCGATTCACCGCAAGCATCACGCCAAGTGTGAAACCGCGGAAGACCCGCACAGCCCGCAGGTTCTGGGCATCAACCGCGTGTTGTGGGGCGGCGTGTTCCTCTACGTAAAGGAGTCGCGCAACAAGGAGACCATGGAGCGCTACGGCCATGGCACGCCCGATGACTGGATGGAGCGCAACATCTACACGCCGGGCCAGAAGGTTGGCATCGTGCTGATGCTGGCGATCGACATGGTGCTGTTTGGTGTAGTGCCGGGCGCGTTGATCTGGGGCGTGCAGATGATCTGGATTCCGTTCTGGGCGGCCGGCGTCATCAACGGTCTGGGGCACTTCTGGGGCTACCGTAATTACGACTGCGCGGATGCTTCGACGAACCTCGTGCCCTGGGGCATCCTGATTGGCGGTGAAGAACTGCACAACAACCATCACAGTTTTGCCACCTCGGCCAAGCTCTCGTCGAAGTGGTACGAATTCGACATCGGCTGGATGTACATCCGCATCATGGAAGTGCTGGGCCTCGCGAAGGTCAAGAAGACCATTCCGAAGCCAAAGTTCGCCGAGGCAAAGAAGCGGGTCGACCTCGAGACGCTGCAGGCCATCGTGACGCATCGCTACGACGTGATGCGTCGCTATGCCAACAGCCTCGTGGATGTGTACCGCGAGGAAATGGCCAAGCTGTCTCAAAGCGAGAGCAAGGTCGACCTCAAGCAACTGCGTCGCTGGCTGAACGCCGAGCGGACCGAAGGTTTCCCAGCGAAGTTGCAGCAGCAGTTCGAAAAGGCTGTGGCGGAAAGCCCGCGCCTGCAGCAGTTGGTGACGATGAAGCAGGAGTTGGTCGCGATCTGGGCACGCTCCAGCGCTTCGCGCGAACAACTCGTGAAACAGTTGCAGGACTGGTGCGCACGCGCTGAGGCGAGCGGTATCCGCCAACTCGAAGAGTTCTCTGAGCGTCTGCGTCGCTATGTAGTCTGACAGCGGCTCTGCACAGGAAAAAGGGCACCTTGGGTGCCCTTTTTTCTTGGTGCGCCCGGCAGGGCGCACCCACTTGGAGGTGGAAGTCCTCTGCTCGCCCGACAGGGGGAAGAGTTAGCTGAACGGCAAGGGTGTTCTGGGTGACCAGTCCGT
>JAJZLD010000326.1 GCA_021803785.1 Pseudomonadota bacterium
GCAATTGGCGGCGCGACGGTCGAGAACCCGGGCACGAACTTGGCGATCACGAGCGACCAAAGCCCCCAGCGCAGGAAGCGGCTTTCCGTCTGGCTGACGCAGGAGGCCGGATTGATCGACAGGCGGCACAGGCCGTTGAGCACGCGGTAACCAAACGCGCGGCCGGCGAAGTACCAGACCGCGTCGGCCAGCACTGACGCGAGCACCGCGGCCAGGAGCATCCAGGCCAGCGCCGGCGCGCCGAAAGCCAGGCTGCCCGCGGCAATCAGCGTCGGCACTGCCGGCACCGGCAGGCCCAGCTGTTGCATCAGCACATTGATGAAGACCAGCAGAGCGCCATCCTGCTGCACGGCGCGTGCGATATCGGCGTTATCCATCTGGCTATGATCAGGGCGCCAGCCCCAAATTTCCAGTGCGGCGGCGCATCGGTAGTAACACGCTCAGCGCGGCGTTGCGTGGTAGTCGGCCCATGGGGTCTCGCCGCGCGCGCCGAACTTGCGGGTGTACATCTCGTGGTCGGCAAAACGCATCAGCGACTCGGCCTCGTCGCCGTCGTCCGGGAAGATCGCCATACCGACCGCACCACCCAACGCCTGCTCGCCAAGCGGGGTGGGGTCCACGCTGCGCAGCGGCTGGGCCAGCACATGCTCGATATGCGCGCGCACCCGTTCGACTTGTTCGCGGCTCTCGACGCGGTCGAGCAGCACGACGAACTCATCGCCTGCATAGCGCGCCACAAAGTCGCTCGCGCGCACCGCCTCGCGCAGGCGCTCGGCGATTTCGGTGAGCACCTTGTCGCCCGCGTCGTGGCCGAGGCGGTCATTCACCTGCTTGAAGTGGTTCAGATCGACGAACAGCACCGCAAACGGGCCAATGTCCGCGGCACGGCGGTGCCGGCCGACGCGGCCATCCAGCCGCCGCATGAAGGCTTCACGGTTGGCGAGGCCCGTCAGACGGTCGGTACGCAGCCGTTCCTGCATGGTTTCGAACGTGCGTGCGAGCTGCCCGATCTCATCGTTTCGATGCACGCCGACCGGCGATTCGAGATCGCCGTCACCGATCGCGCGCGCCGACTTCGACAGCCGACGCAGATCGCCGGTCACCCAACCGAGAATGCGCAGGCCCAGCACTACCGCCAGCAGCGCCGCAATGCCGCCCACCAAGCCGGTGCGCACCACGTTTGCGGTGACCCCCTGCATGAAGTCGCTGGCCGGAACCGCCACCACGGTGATCCATTCGAGGCCGGCGTCGTCCTTCACACGATCGAAGGCCGCGTGGATCGTCTGCCCGCTGGGGCCGGTGAAAGTACGCGTCTGCGGCAGTTGCGCCTGCTTGAGCGATGCGAGCGTATCGCGCACCTCGGAGTAGGTTGCCGCCAAGAGTGGATGGCCGCTGTCCGCCGCGGCAAGGCGCTTGTTGCTGCCGTTCGGCTGGTGGGCGATGTTGGCGCTCGCCGACGAGGCGATCAGATCGCCGCTTGGCTCGACGATGAAGGCGATACCGTTCTTCGAGAGCGCCAGCGTCGATACGAAGTCGTTGAGCCCCTTCAGCGAAATATCCGTCGCGACGACGCCCTCGAACCCGCCCGCCGCGTTGAGTACACGCCTCGCACGGGTGGCGACGAGGCCGCCGTGGCGGTAATCGATGTACACCGCGGTCCGGGTATGCAGCTTCGCGCTCTCGCCTGCCTTGTACCAGGGGCGAACGCGCGGGTCGTAGACCTTGGTCTCGCGCGAGGCTTCGTGCAACTCACCGTTGATGCCCTGGAAGTTGAAGAAGGTACGCGGCTCGTCGCCCTTGAGCTTGACCCGCAGTTCGCCATCATCCAGCGAATTGCGCCAGAGGCCGATGAACTGACCGGCACGGTTGCCGTAGTAGGCGTAGTTGTTCGGATCAATGTGCAGCGACGTCGCGATCCACAGGCGGGTGCGCAGGTTGGTCAGATCGCTGCCAATCGACGCGGGCGCCGGCATTCCGTTCGGGAACACCGCTTCGAGCACCGCGCCCGATCCCACCACATGGCGATCCACCGCCTGCCCGATGCGGCCGACCGTTTCGATCAGCAGGTGATCGGACACGGTGGCCACCGCCCGGCTGCCGGCCACGTACGACAGCGCACCGATCACGATCGCCAGCAACAGCACCAGCGCCACGTAGGGCACGATCAGGACTTGGCGCAGCGAGAGCGCCGAACGGGCGGGTTGACTCATGGTGGATGCTTCAGGTCGCGGGCGGACCGGCATTGTCCCAGCATCAAGGGGGTTTTGCGCAGCGTCACCATGGGGTTTTGACGACAACTCAAGCGCTGGCGACCAAAGCTGCCGTAATTTCCTCGTAGAACAAGGTGCGCAGCCAGCTATGGGCTGGATCGTGGTGCAAGCGCTCGTGCCACAGCAAGGCGTAGCGCACCTGCGGCAACGCGAGCGGGATCTCGCGCTCGACCAGCCCGACCGGCCCGGCGTACAGGCGCGCGAGGGTACGCGGCACGTTCACCAGCATGTCGGTGCGGGCTGCCATCGCCAGCGCGGCCATGAAGTTCGCGACCCGCACCGCAACCCGGCGCTCTCGCCCGATTCGCTCCAGCGCCAGATCAACCACGCCGCGCGAATCAACGCCCCCCATGTGGATCAGGATCTGCGGAATGCGCAGGAAGGCGTTCAGATCAAGCGGCTGCACCAAGGCCGGGTGGCCGGTACGCAGCAGCGTCACGAAGTGGTCGTCACCCAACCCGCGTCCGTGGATGCCCGCGGGGGCTTGCGCAACGGAACTCAGCGCCAGTTGCACCGACCCGGCCTCGAGCTCGCGAAACCCCTGGTCGTCGCGCCATACGTCCACCGCGATGTCCAGATACGGCGCTTCCCGGTGCAATCGCGCCAGCACCCGCGGCAGCATCGAATTGGCGCCGTAATCCGTCGTACTGATACGCCAGACCCCGCGGCTGCTGGCAGGGTCGAACCGCGGCGGCGCGATCAGCCCCGCAACATCGGCCAGCGTCGCATCAAGGCGCTCGCGCAGCGCTTCCGCCCGCGGGGTTGGGCGCAACCCGGCCGGTGTGCGCACAAAGAGCGGGTCGTCGAACAGCACGCGCAGGCGGCCCAGCGTGCGGCTCATAGCCGCCTGCGTAACCCCCAGGCGCTCGGCCGCGCGGGTCACATGCGCTTCCTGCAACAGCGTTTGCAGTGAAACGAGCAAGTTGAGATCGATTCGGCTCAGATCCGCCATACACACACCATACACACGCATTACCAGAAGTTATTGAGATCATTCAAACCACGCATTGGCGTGATGGCAGGCCGATCGATAAAGTAGCTGTTCCGGCGTCGAGTGCTGCCTGATCGCGGCGCCCGATGCCATGCTGCTCGTACCAGCGCCAACAGGAATACCCCGCGCCGGTAGCCGAGTCCTAATACCTGATGCCCTGACGACCCCGCGGCTGACCGCGAGGTTTTGGAGACGACCCATGTTCCTTGAATCGACCCGCGAAGTCCGCCTTGCCTCCCGCCCGACCGGCATGCCCACTGCCGCCAATTTCGAAATCGCCACCACGCCGTTGCCGCCGCTGAAGGCTGGCGAGGTGCTGGTGAAGAATCTCTGGATGTCAGTCGACCCCTACATGCGTGGTCGCATGGTCGATCGCGAGAGCTACGTGCCGCCCTTCCAGGTCGGCAAGGCGCTGGAGGGCGGCGCCGTCGGCGAGGTGATGGAATCGAGCAGCCCGAAATTCAAGGTGGGCGATATCGTGCTGAGCTCGTTTGGTTGGCGCGAGCATTTCGTCGCCGCCGATACGCAAGTGAATCGCGTCGACACGCGCCTGGCGCCGCCGCAGG